>JACWAM010000024.1 GCA_014874265.1 Thermoleophilia bacterium
CACAAAAAAGTGGCCGGTATGAACCGAAACAGGTGGCCGCTTTACTCCGAAATGGGTGGCCGGATTAATCCGAAATCAGTGGCCGGGATGGGGCGAAATACGCATTCCACTCCTTACAGTCTACCGGAAGGCTTTCGTGAACGAGCTTAAGGATGAAAAACGGTACGAGAGCCTCTATGCCCCACGCAACCACTCCAAATGACAAGATTAAACCAATGGTTTAGCCTACTCAGGCCGTCACTTTCCCGTCTGAATATCTTGTCATAACTTAGCAAGTTATCCATTTGGTTCCCTCAGCTTCATCACTGGGGAAGAACTGAATACAAGATTCTTTCCGGAACCGTCCTTTCTTCAAATGGAACCCTGTCTATCGATAGGTATCTAACCAAATTGTCTTCCTTTAGGCTTTCCGCACATGTTCCACCAGATGATCTGAGCCTTGGCGGGACATGACTTTTCCTCCTTTGGAGGAAGCAAGCGGGAACGAGGTTAAGCGCCTGAGTATCGCTTTGCACCATTTCCGCTGACTCTCAAGCTCAAGCTCAGATTACTGTTAAGGAGGTGGTCCACGATGAAGTTCAAGATTTTCGCAGCCATTGCTGGTTTGGCTACTCTCGTCGCCGCAGCTGGTGGAATTTGGGGAGTATGGTAAACCTCAAGGATTAACTATAGATGCCCTTCCATTCGATTGAGAGCTTGTTTATAATTCTTTTCTGACGAAGAAAAGGATATGACTGCTTTTAACCTGATTGGGAGGGTAACTCTTGTCTGAGCAATCGAGCACTAAGCAAACTGCTGGAATCGTATATCTGCTGTTTGTTTCTTTCGTAATATTCGGTGCTTTAATCTCCTTTTCTTATGTCCTCTTCTCTGGCCAAAGTGGTCTGGAAAACACTTCGATTACCTCGATCATATTACTCTCAGCTTTAGCTTTAGTTGCCGCAGAGATGGCGGTTGAGTTTTCGCCCCGCATGGTAATCACTGTTCTTAATCTTCCGATTATGCTGGCAATAATTTTTTCTGGCATAGGCGGCGCTTGTATTGTAGCCAGCGTTGGAACAGCTTGGATGGCCCGGAAATGGACCGGAATAGCCGTATTGTTTAATATGTCGGTTGGAATAATCTACAGTCTGGCCAGCGCTGTCCTTTTCATTTATCTTAGAAACTTACTTCACATCTCGATCGAAAATATCAATTTTGGACTTTTAGCTTTATTCATAATAACTGGATTGACAATGTCATTTGTTAATATGAGTATTGTTACAGTTTTTGTGCGTGTAAAATATCGTCAAAATTTAAAGAAATTGTGGATTCATAATTTTTTGCCCGCCTTGCCTTCTCAACTGGTCTTGCTCGGTATTGGCCTTGTGATTCTGGCGATTTATATCAAAGCTGGGCTGATCGGGGCAGCTTTATTTTTTGTGCCTATCTTTGCGGGACAGCATGTATTCAAGCTGCTCCAAAAGCAACAAGGGTTGCTGGCCGAGCAGACCAAGCTGTCCCAGGAGCTGATGGACATGAACATCGGCCTGGCTGGCGCCCTGATCATGCTGCTCGACAGCAAGGATCATTACACCGCCAGCCATTCCGCCGGCGTGGCAATGTATTGCCGTGATATGGCCAGCATGATGGGCATGAGCGATGACCAGCAGCGCATCGCCCATATGGCCGGCCTCCTGCACGATCTCGGCAAAGTCGGTACGCCTGATTCAGTGCTCAAGAAAAAGGGCAAGCTGACGCCAGAAGAATGGGAGCAGGTAAAACAACATCCCACTACAGCGGCTGAAGCCCTCTCGCAGCTGGCCAGCCACAAGGAGATCGCTGACATCATCCGGCATCATCAGGAGCATTTTGATGGCGGCGGTTATCCTTACGGCAAAAAAGGCGACGAAATTCCCGAGCTAAGCCGCATGCTTGCCGTAGCCGATACATATCACGCGCTGACCTCTAACCGCCCCTATCGGAAAGCCAAGAGCCCCTTTGAGGCGCTGATTATCCTCCGTCGGGTCGCCGGTACCCAGCTGGATCCCAAGTATGTTGAAGTCATGGCCCAAGTGCTGAAGAACGAAGATTTGAGCTACAGGGAGGGGAGCAAGGCCGACTTCCTTAAAGAATTTCAAAAAGACCGGCCTGCCCGTCGGTTGGATGCCTTCCGCAAACGCGCCAAGGAAGTTTAGTACACCCCAGCCGATCTACTGTCTCCCACTCCTCGATTCACTTCCGCAGTTCGCTAGTTCCCCACTCTCACCATTCCCACGGCAGAAGCGTAGACCGGCTTTCCCTGAGGCTTTGAAGATCGCTGGGCGGAAACCTCCAAAGCGCTCACCCGCTCACCCTATTCGTACCTCATATCCCCCTCAGTCCTCCCCCGCTATCGCTCGTCAACTGAACGATAACCTCAACAGCGCAACTTTATCAGTTGAGCAGCTCTTTGTAATCAAACTTTGGTTGTATTTTTTCCTCTTCGAAAGTAGTATTTTTCTCCTCCATCGACCGGAAATAAAGCGCCGCCTCCCATCGGTTTGTCAGCCCGAGCTTCCGGAAAATTTTATTGACGTGCGTCTTGACCGTCTGGTCGCTGATAAACAGCTGCTTGGCGATCTGCCCGTTTGATGCGCCGGTTGCCAAAATTTTAAGCACCTGCCTCTCCCGGCCGGTGAGCAGCTCATCAGGCGCCTCAAGCTTGTTCCGGAGGTTGCATAAAGAATCTTTCGCGGCTTTTTTAACCCCAGGGTCATCGTCCCGCAGAATCCGGCGGAGCAGGGCGATTCCGTTGGTATCACCGATTTTGCCGATCAATGAAGCAGCGTTTATTCGTACTTCTGCTTCGTTGTGAGTAAGCAGCGGCTCGATGGCCGTTAGCGACGCAGCGCCGATTCGCTCCAGAATCCAGGATGCGTACTCTGATTCGATTTCATTTGCCAACGCCAGCGTGAACAGCGGTAGTGATATTTTCCCTTCCTGAATCAGGAAATGATTTTGCTGATGATCTTTAGCTAGTTTTAAACACTTTCGCAAATTTAATAACTGGTCTTTTTCATTTCCCCGCATGTAGGCAGCCCAGGCACGATGAAAATGAATTTGCATGATGAAATAATTTAACTTATCTTTTCTGGCTTTCCTTAAACCATCTGACAGATATTCATAACTCTTGTCAACAAAATTGTTTCTTAAATAATCAGCGCCAAGATTTACGGTATTTGCAACCTCTAGATATTTTTCTCGTTCACCCAATGATGAAGAAATTGCAAGACTTTCTGAGTGGAATCTAATTGCCGTATCTATGTTCCCCCACCGGCGTGAATACGTTCCCAAGTGACATTTGGCTTCTGGCATACAAGAGGAAGTTTTTGTTTCTAAATCGTCCTCAGCATTAATTGCTCTATTTATAAAAGCCTTGCCATTACTTTTTTTTCCAATTGCAAGTAAAAAACAACCAAAAGATTCCAAAGCACCTGAAAGACATCTCAGTTCTTTTTGTTTATTGACCATTTTTAGACAATTTATTATTATCTCAAGAGCTTGGTTATATTTCCCCATTAACATTAAACAATAAGCCAGATTGTTGTTAACAAGATTACGATTTCTGGCATTTAAATCTGGTGCATTTAACGTCTCGATCATTAAATCTTGAGCCACTGTAAAATGGCCATGATGGAGACAAGTGACAGACATCATCATGCTAAGTTGACCAGTTTTCTTCAGTTTTGGGTGTTTTTCGGCAATTGCCTGAGCTTCTCGAAGGCAAGCGTTATATTTTTCCTTATTAAAACCACGCATATATAATATGGCCATTCTGCTGATCATTTGAAAAAGTAAAGCCTGGTCGATCTTTGCGGCAGACAAAGTTTCTAATTCTGTTATGGCCTCAGTGTCTCTTCCAGTCGCTGATAAGCATTCACTCGTTGATATCGCGCACCGGCAGCGATCCTCAATCTCTTCCGGCTCAATAACCGATTTTGCTAACTGCAAAATTTCTAATGCCTGCTCAAATTTCCCCTGAGCCATCAGTGCTTCGCCCCGGCAGATCATCAGCGCCGGCGATAAATAATCCGGCGGCAGCTGGCCGGTCCAGCGACTGAGAGTTGCGTACTGGCCCTCATTAATCATCTGTTTCCAGATTGGTTCGATGCAAGTTCTAGCCTGCTGGAAAAAACCGCCGGCAAGATATTGCTCGACAGCTTTTTTCATTTCTCCGGCTCGCTCCAAAGACTTGCCAAACCTTAGCCTCAGCTGGTTCAGTTCATCAACACTTAGCTCCTCGCCGATCCTTGCCAGTAAGAACTCGCGAAAAAGAGGATGAAACCTGAATAGCTTGCCGCCGCCAAGATCGGTGACAAACAAATTGAGCGATGCTGCCTGAGCCAGCAGTGTAGCCGAGTCATCCATCCCCATCGATTCATCACAGATTGCCGCATCAACAGGTTCGATAAGCGAAGACTTCAACAATAATTGCCGTAATTCCGGGTACCGGTTAAGCACTTCTTCTGCCAGATAGTCATAAACGTGCCGCCTGACCTTTTTCCCTTTTGTAAAAAGCGCCGGCAACTCACGATTGCTTTTCAGGTAATCTTCGAGTAGGACGAGGCCGGTCACCCACCCTTCTGTATGATCGTATATTTGCTTTATGCCGCCCTCCGGAATCGCGTAATTCCAGGTCGATTCGACAAGCTGCTTGAGCTCGGATCGGGAAAGCTGAAGGTCCTGCTGCCTGATTTGCCGGATTGACCTCGCCGATCTAAGCGGCATCAAATTAAGCTTCGGTTTCCGGCGGCTCGCCAGAACGACGGACACGCCCGGTGGCAAATGTTTCACCAGGCAATCGATATATCCCTTCGCGAAGGGCGCCTCTTCAAAAACATGAAAGTCATCGAAAAATATAGTAAAACCGTCCCGCAAGTGCTCGCCAGCCTCGTCGGCCAGCACCTGCAGCACGTATTCACCTTCCTGCCTCAAATCTGTTACGCCCTCAAGTCGTTCAAGACTTCTATCGCCGGCTCCTTCGAGTGACAGCTGCACTCCGGCAATCAGATGTCTGATAAATATGGCCGGGTCATGGTCGAGATCGTCCAGCTGGTACCACATCCATTGATGCGGCAATGACTCTGCCAGCTGGGCCATCAGCGTTGTCTTGCCATAACCGGCGCCGGCGCAAATCGTCACCAGCTTTGGCCGGCCTTCCAGCCCTGCCATCTCCAGCAGACGCGGCCGCGGCAGGACCTGCCTTGGGTGCGGTGATCGCAGCTTGCCAGCCAGCACCGGAGCCGGCGACGGGACAGTTTTCTTTTTTTTCTTTTTTTGAGGCGTGCGACTGAGACTGCTCATAAATCCATTCTGGCTAATCGCTCTGCCTGACTCCTTTTTGTTATGCCGGTTTTAAGGAAAATGTTTGAAACATGCTTTTTGACAGTGCTCTCGCAGATACTCAGGAGCCTGGCTATCTCCGCGTTTGATTTTTTCTCAGCGAGCAGAAAAAAAACTCGTTGTTCCCTGCGTGTCAACCTGATGAGAGAGACGGCCCCGGCTGAAGCGATGATGCCACCAGCAACCTCCACACCGCTGCTTTCTTTATTATTAAATATCGTCGCCTGGAATTCAGCCGCAAGCCTCCTCTTTGCTTCGACCGGCAAGAATTTCCGCCACCGCTCAAGACTGGCTTCAGATATTGATTCATTGCCCGCCTGAAATAATGCTTTTATCAGAGGCACCGCCATTTCAAGTGACCTCGCTTCCAGAAAATGATCAATTGCC
>JACWAM010000025.1 GCA_014874265.1 Thermoleophilia bacterium
GGGGCAGGCCGGCGGCCACATTTACGCCCGGGCTCAGGAGATCGACCTGGAAAACGAGAACGATGATTCCCTCGTGTTTATCGCCCGCCACATCCCTCCCGGCAGCCGGGTGCTGGAGCTGGGGGGCGCAACCGGCTACTTCAGCCGCTTTTTAAGCGGCAAACTGAACTGCGTGGTTGACGGGGTAGAGATCGATCCGGTCATGGCCGCCCAGGCTGAGCCCGACTTGAACCGGCTGGTTACCGCCGACCTGGAAACTCTTGATCTAAAGGAAAACTTCCCGCAAGAACTCTACGACCGGATTGTCCTGGCAGACATCCTCGAGCATTTAAGGGAGCCGGCCTTTGTCCTTAAGCAGCTCCCGGCCCTGTTAAAAAAAGGCGGCCAGATCATCGTCTCCATCCCCAACGCCGCCTACGCCGGCCTGATCCTGGAGCTGCTCGGGGGCGGGTTTAACTACCGCAGCGAAGGCATCCTGGACCGCACCCACTTAAGGTTTTACACCCAAAGCTCCTTCAGGGCGCTCCTTGAGGAGCTAGGCTTTACGGTCATAAGCGCCGAGCCGGTCAAGCTGCCGCTCAAGCGGAGCGAGTTTTTCCCCGCTCTCGATCAGATTACCGTGCCGTTTACTCGCTTCCTCACCGCCCGGCCGGAAGCAACCGCCTACCAGTATATCTTTACCGCCGTCACCGGGCCGGAAAACTGATCTTTCGATTGGTTAAACTGCCGTCATGACTACAAAGCAGCTGATAACCAGGCTGGCCGGCGCCCGGGCCTGCGGCCTTTTATTCTGTTACAACGAGGATCATATCCTGGCCGAGACTCTCCGCCACTACCTCGGGCAGGGAATTGACCTGGTAGTGTTTGACAACTTTTCCACGGACGGCAGCCTCCAGATTGCCCGCGGATTTCAGGAGCGGAGGGACCTTCCGGGCCGCCTGCTGGACATCGTCAGCGTCAAGACGGACGGCTACGAATGGGGCAAGATCCTCCGTGCTGCCTCTGACTACATGCACGCCCGCCTGGCGTATTACCGCTGGATCATGTTGATCGACGCCGATTCTTTTTATTTCTCTCCGGTCCGCGGCGCGCCGCTTGCCAGCTTCATCTTCGCCTGCGACCGCTTTGGTTATAACATCATCGGCGGCAACCTCTACGAGTTCTATCCCACGGACAGGGATGATAGCGCCGTGAGCGCGGCGCTTGAGAGGATGCGCTACTGCCGGGCGATGCCATGGGAGGAGAAGGTGGTCCAGGAGAAGATCTTCCGCTACCATCCCGGTGTTGACTTTTACTCTGAATTTGGCCATCGGATTCTCCGTCCTGCGCCGCGGCCGTCCCCGGTGCGGTTCATTTATAACCATTACCCTTGGGTATCGCATGAGCACGGCCTGAAAAAGATTTTCCAGGACCGGAAACCGCGTTACGTGGAGCGGCGGCAAAACCCGGTCAACCATATGCACTATCTCGATTTGCTGCCGGAAAAAAGCGATCTGGTCAGAAGCGCCGCGGAGCTGAGCCTTTTTGATCTTGAAGCTGAACAGATGTCCTTGCCGGATTTCATCAGGTCGCTGGCGGCCGACCGGACCGCTCCCGCGCTGAAGCGGACCGCCGCCAGAGCCGGCGCCGGGGTCAGGAGGAGGATAGCGTACCGGACGCGCAGGCCGGCTGCCGGGCCAGCCGGGGAGCCGGAGCCGCCGGACAAAGCCGAATTTTCAGCTGGTTTCTCCGGCCATGAAGCCGGAAGCACCCCGGCCGCTAATTCGCTGCCGGCACGGCCGGAGCCGCCGCGCAGCGATCTCATTGCCAGGTGTGAAGATATCAATGTCCAGGGAGCGCGTGTGACGGGTTTTCCGGAGACATACCACTTTCTGCTGACCAACTTCTGCAATGCCAGCTGCCTGTTTTGCAACCAGAAGCTGGTCCGGAAGGGCCGCCAGCAGATAACCCTGGACCGCTTCCGGCAGATGGTGGCGCACATCCCGGTCGAGGCCGCCCGCATCTTCTACTTAAGCGGCGGCGGCGACCCGCTGCTTTGCCGCGACATCATCCCGATTATCAATTTCATCAACACGGAGTTTCCCTGGATCGAGATCCGCCTGCGCACCAACGGCCTCCTGCTCAGACGTCACGCCGCCGAGCTGGCCCGCACTGACATCCGGCTGGAGCTTTCGGTTCACGGCGCCACCGAGGATACCAACAACCGGATCCTCAAGGTTAAGAACAGCGGCGTGGTCTTTGACGGCGTTAGCGAGCTTAACCGGCTGCTGGAGATGGCTGGCCGCCGGATGCAAAAACTGTTCGTGCCGGCGATGTCGAAGATCAACATTGGCGAGCTGCCGGCCTTGATTCAAAAAGCGGCCGGGCTTGGCATAGATGAGGTGGAGATTTATTTCTGCCGCTTCTATCCGGAGCCGGGGGCGGACGCGGCCGGCGGCGGTTTTGACCCGAGCCAGTCGCTGTTTTACCATCAGGATCTGTACAACCGCATCGTGACCGAGTGCTGCGATCTGGCCGCTGCCCTCGGCGTTACCTTCCGCTGGGAAGCGCTGTTTGGCGACGGGCCCAGGGCCTCACAATGCTACGATCCCTGGCGCAACGCAGTCATTGACTGGGAGGGGGATGTCTTTCCCTGCTGCGGCGGCGAGGTCTGGTTTTTCGACAAGGTCAAATCGGGGGCGTACCGCTTCGGCAACGTGCTGGAGGAAGAGCTTTACCAATTACTTGACAATGATACACATGTCAGGATTCGCCGGACGCTCAGCCCCGCCTATGATGATGACCTCATCCCCGAATGCGGGTACTGTCACAACTCAATGATTTTTACCGGGCCGGATGACATCGGCGGCCACATCATCACGCGCGGCCGCACTGACCGGGCGTCCGTGCGGTAAAACCTTCGGAGGGTCAACCGGCCGCCTCTGAAGCCTGAATTTACCCGGTTTTGCTCTCTTCATGATATTCCTGATCTGCATTGACATCCCAGATATCGTGATGCTCTCCGAGCAGGTTTTCCGCGGCGTAGAGACCGGTCAGGATTGAATGGTCCATGTTGTTGTATTTAAACATGCCGTAGCGGCCGATGGGCTGGAGGTTTTCAAATTTGGCCAGATATTCCTTGATCTTTTTAATGTTACCCGGATAAGTTGAGTCGTAGACCGGATAGGCCTTCGGCACCCGGATGACAAAGCCGTCCTGAAAATTGTCCTTCTGTCCCAGGTGGATCTTTTCCAGCTCGGTCAGGGCGAGATCGATCAGATCCTCGTCCCGCATTTGCCAGAGCTCGTCGCCTTCAGTGGCGAAATATTCCAGTCCCAGGGCGATGTGGTTTTCATCCGGCACCATGAACGGGCTCCAGTTTTTAAAGTTCTGGATGCGGCCCATTTTGACCTCCGGCGAGTGGATATAGATCCACGTGTCCGGGAACGGATTTTCCCCTTTCAGGATAACGCTTACCGACAGAAAGCTGCGGTAAGAAAGGTTTTGGGAAGCTTCCAGGGCGCCGTTTGCCGCGGCCGGATTTATCCGCTGGACCAGGCTAGTCAGCGGCATACTGGAGAGGTAAGCGCCGGCCGTGTATTCTTTTTCGGCGCCCGATCTGTCCCTGACGATGACGCTGTCAACCTTTGTCCCGTGATGATGCAGGCTGACCACTTCGGTTTCCTTGAAAATCACACAACCCATTTTTTCCGCGTTATCGGCCATTTTTTCATACATCATCCCGGGTCCGTATTTGGGATATTTAAATTCCTCGATCAGGGTCTTGATCTTGCCGCTCTTGTCCGGAAACATTGCATTCTTGAGCGCGCTGGTCAATGACAGTCCCTTGATTCGCTGGGCGGCCCATTCGGCCTGGATCTCATCGCAGGGAATTCCCCACAGTTTCTCGGTATAAGATTTAAAAAAATGGTCAAAAAGACGCTGGCCAAAGCGGTTGGAAACCCACTGCTGGAAATTTTTCTCCTCTTTCTGGGGCAGCAGCTTGGCCTTGACATAGCTCCCGAGAATCAAGAAAGTCTCACCGAGGCCAAGACCCTTGAGGGCGCTCACCGGCTTGATTGGATAGTCAAAAAACTTGTTCCGGTAAAAAATGCGGGACAGCCTCGGCCGCACCAGGAATTCATCACCGAGGGTTTCCTCCCACAGCTCGTTTACCTCCTTCGATTTGGTGAAAAACCGGTGACCGCCAAGGTCAAAGCGGTACTTGTGGTATTCCTTGGTCTTGGAGATGCCACCGACCTGGTCTTCCTTTTCAAAAACAATCACTTTCTTGCCGTTTTTCACCAGTTTGACGGCAGCCGCCAGCCCGGCCGGACCGGCGCCAAAGATAATTACATCGACGGGATCAGCTGATATGTCTCTTGATTCTTTACTCATGTGAGCCTGCCAGTTTTCTAAACGTCCAATCCAAGGCCCGGGAAAGACTGTCGAAACAGATTATGTTTATTTGCTAGCATCAGCGCAGTTCTTTATCGTTCATTTGCCTGACGTTTGAAGTCTCAGATCCTGAGTATTTTACCTCAAGTCGCGTCGCCGCTGGCGGCCAGCAATAAAAGCCCGCAACTCGACCGGACGACCCAAGCCGCCCAATCAGAAAATAGCACAATCTGGCGATACTAATTATATGGTAGTGGAATGATAATACGTTGCTTTAAAAAAGTTGCCGCAATCGCCGGGGCGATCTTCCTGGCGGCCCTCTTCGGAAGCATGATCGCTGGCGCTTCCAGGGTAGCCGGCGCTGTTTCCACCGTTACGCCTGCCGTCCCATCGGTCAATGAGGCTCCTGATTATGCCACCGATAACTGGTCGGATCCCTGGGATTACAGCAACGGCGAGGACTTGAGTCTGACGCCCAACGTGCAGTCTGCCAGCATCGCCAACGCCGCCATGAGCGGCGGCAACCTTGCCTTCGACACTACCGGCCCCGGAAGCTTCATCGAACCGGTTTGGGGTTCTGGGGCCGTCCCTCACGGAAGGGACTCTGACATTCACCCCGTTGACGCTGGCAAATACACGCGGCTGTCTTTCCGCATGTACGCCAGCGCCGACAACAATGGCGGTCAGATCTCGTGGTTTAGCTGCGATGGCGCTGTCTCTTCCTGCTGGGGCGCCATGCCGCTTACGATCAAGCAGGGGTGGCACACCTACGATTTTTTACTGGCGCCCGGTTACGGGCCCGGCGCCGCCACGCAGCCATGGGCCGGCCAGATCAGGGTGCTAAGGATTTCCCCGGCCAATGCCGCCATTCATGTCGAATTTGACTGGATGCGCCTGTACCAGCCGGGATCACCGGTGACGCTGACCGTACAGGGTGGTGCGGCCAGCCAGGTCTGGTTCGACTCTGACAGCGACCCTACCAACAACGACCCCACCCAGGTTGGCAACAAGAGTGCCGGCCAGTTGGCGGGTTACGTGCCCAGCGGTGGCACTGTCGACTTCCCGGCCAGTGCCTATCCTCCCGGCACTTACCGGTTTTACACCGTCAGCGGCGGGCAGGTATCCGCGTACAGCAACCCACTAACTATCAATCCGGAGCCGGAACCGGTGATGATCGCGCCCAGCATTACCGGCGGCGACGACTACGCCACCACCGTGCGCCATGATGCCTGGGATTTCAGCCAGCCGAGCGACGTTGTGGCGATCGATAACGCCACGGCGCAGTTTGCCAACGGCCTGCTCGCCGGCAGCTACGGCGGGCCCGATCCATGGGATCCCCAAGTGTATCTGTCACAGCCGGGCCCGATCAATGCGGCGCTATATCACCGTCTGACCTTCCGTGTTTATTATGACGGACCCTTCGGCCTTCAGGATGCCCCCGGCGGCGGGATGGTGGCAAGGTTCATCTATAAAGTCAACAATATCTGGCACAATTCACAGGACATCATAATTTTTCCGGGATGGAACACCGTCAGCGTCGACCTGAAGACCAACCCGCCGTCGCAGATAGATGACGAGACCGACCCCAATCCAGTCGGCTGGGGCGGTCCGGCCAGCCAGTGGGTCCAGGAGGTCCGCTTCGATCCGGATGAGGATCCCGGCGGCCGCAGCTGGTATCTCGATGACATCCGGCTCACCACCAATGACTACGGCGCACCGGATTACAACATTCAGTTTCAGGACAATGCCTGGACGCCGGGGACAACCGCTGACATTTACGCCGATTCCGCTAATAGCGGCTACAATGGCTATCCGGTCGCGGCCGGTTTGAGCGTATCGCAAGGAGTAAACAGCTACGACTGGAACGGCGCCCATGTCCCCAGCGCCGGCGCCTGGTGGATTTACGTGGTGCTGCACCATCCGGACGGCAGCACCGGCCAGGCTTACTCGACCGGGCCGGTCGACATCGCCCCGCCGGCTGACCAGACGCCGCCGGTTGTCAGTTACGCCGGTCCTACCGGCGCGGTGACATCAGGCGAACCGGCAGTGATGGCAACGGTAACCGATCCGGCTCCTTCCAGCGGCATCAACGCCGCCTCCGCTAGGATGACTTTAAGCGGCGGTTTTGCGACTACCTGCACGGTCAGCGGCGGCAACATCAGCTGCCCCACCAGCGGTCTTGACAATGGCACGTACAATGCCGTGATCACCATCAAGGACCAGGCCGGAAATCAGGGTTCATGCACCGGCTCATTCACTGTCAGCGGCCAGTCCTATCTGGTCTATAACGATTACTTCACCTGGTACGATGACGCCGGCGGTTATGACTGGGTGATGATGGCAAATCCGGCTTCATCGGCCCATGACCTTACCTTCAATCTCGGCGTCGCCGGAAATCCGGAACCGATCAATCCTTTGCCCGGGCTTGCCCTGGGCCAGGCTCCGCCGGGCAAGACCGTGAGCGCCGTGATTCCGGGGCTCACCGGTGGACCGGCGCAGATCGGGATGAAGGCGGTGGCCGGCTCGAGCGACAAGGGGTTTTCCAGCCAGCGGATCCTCTGGCCTCAGGGGGGGTCTTCCCTGGAGGAGGTGCCCGGAGTTGACGGGGCCAGGCTGTCCAGCGACCTTTACTGGGACTGGTATGACCAGAAGTCCCCCGGCATGATGGACTGGGTGATGATGGCAAACCCGTCGGCCGCGAGCGGCATTTTCTACCAGGTAACGATTGGCGGCCAGGATCCGGGCCCTGGTTCCAGCGGCACTATCGCTCCGGGAAGCAGCGCCGAGGCAAGCTTCCCGGGCTGGAGGAGCGGCCCGGTGGAGGTGAAGGCTTGGACCGACAGCACCAGGACCATCCCGGCAAATGTGATTGCCTCCCAGCGGGTGCTGTCTGGCGGCGGCTCCGCCTTTAACGAACTGTACGGCACCCCCGCCGCGGATCTCTCATCTGACTATCTGTGGACATGGTACGATCAGTCTTCGCCGGGCGCGCTTGACTGGGTGATGATGGCAAATCCCTCCGCTACGGAAGACATGTATTACGAGATCGATATCGCCGGAAGCAAAGTACAGGACGACAGTTCAACCGGCGCGATCGGACCGGGTGGAACCCTAACTCCTTACTTTCCGAAAAAGATGGGAGGGCCGGTTGAGGTGAAGACGTTTTCTGATAAAGTCCACACCAGGCCGCTTGATTCGATCGTTTCCCAGCGAAGTCTTTGGGGCCCCTCCTTCGAGGAGGTGCCGGGCATGGCCGTCTCCGCGCTGGGCAGCACTTACAGCTGGACCTGGTATGACCAGAACAGCCCCGGCTCGCTCAACTGGATAATGATTGACAACCCCTCTGCGAAGGATAGCGTATATTATCAAGTCAAGGTGGCAGGCCAGGTTCAGTCCGTCGGCTCCGTCAACCCCGGCGTCATCGCTCCCGGCGGCAGCGTGACTCCGTCCTTCCCCGGTTTGATCGGCGGTCCGGTGCAGGTTACCGCCTGGAGCGGTGATCCCGACCCGGCCAAAGGAACGCCGGCCAGCGTGATTACTTCTCAACGTGTCATCTGGCAAGGATACTTTAATGAGGTGTGGGGCCAGTAGGCGGGCAATCGTCTCTTTGGTTGCGCGAAAGACCTCTTTTGCTCTGATCGGAAAACTCTGCCGGAAAACGGCAGTTGAGACTCTGGCTACGATAACCGGCCTGCTGGAGCATTTAAAAGCCATGTACACACAATCACCTGCGATAACGGCAAGGAGTTCAACTGTCATAAAGAGATAGCGGTCAGCCTGGGGACTAGCGTATATTTTGCTCATCCCTACGCCTCGTGGGAGCGGCTTAAACGAGAACACGAATGGGCTTATCCGCCAATATTTTCCAAGAAAATGCGACTTCTCCGCCATCACCGATCAACAGATCCGAAAAGTCACAGAGCGATTGAATCACAAGCCGAGAAAAAAGTAAGAGTTGAATCTGCGCCTTTAAAATTTTTCCCATGTATGAAATATTTGACCTTTAATAGCAAGCTACTAATAAAGTAGCAAAATAGACTATAATTATCAACTATATACTAATTACCTTTTATCAGTTTTCTTGACAATATTAACTATCTTATGTTAAATTTTGCAACAATTTATTTCACTCCCAGAAAATTGAAGATTTCTCCACTGTAATGAATGGGCTGTCTGGGATAAATAATGCCATAGCCCATGGCAAGAAAGGAGGAAAGTAAAGTAGTCGTGATTTCGTTTAGGTATTCTTGGAAACGGATCTGAAAGGGGTGGGTTATAATGGGCGTAAGACAAAGGAAACTGGCCACCCTGCTTGTTTCTTTTTTTATGGTAATTCTTATGATGAAACCAACGATTGCCGGTGCAGCCGGCACCGGGGGCCAGTCTTCTCACGATGCCTTGCCGTCTCAGCTAAGTCTTCATCCGCAAGATCTGTCTCGTCAAATCTCACCAACTTCTCTTAAAAGTCATGCGAAACCTATAACGCCACACGTTAAACCTATCAGTGTCAAGACCAATCCAGGTAAGCCCGCACCGGCAAATGTAAAACTTCCTCATGGATTAAAACCTAATCACCATCATATGGGCACCTCTAAAAATACCCATAATCATAGCTTGATAATAAGTACTAAATATGATAGTATCCACTCCGTTATCAATATATAACGGGAGGTAGAGATGAGCCAGCCGGGATTTTTCGATCTGGACGA
>JACWAM010000026.1 GCA_014874265.1 Thermoleophilia bacterium
ACCGTGATCTCTGCCCCGGGAGCCGCCTTTTCCCGAACGGCTGCCAACAGTTCCCCAAGCAGGCTGGCTCCCAGCACAACCGGCGTGCCCCCGCCCAGGTAAACCGTTTCCAGCGAGGCGGGCGGCAAGTCGTAGCTGTCCATCTCGCCGATAAGCGCCTCAACGTAAGCCGGCGCCAGATCCAATTTGCCGGTGGTGGAATAAAAATCGCAATAGCCGCAGCGGCTCATGCAAAAAGGTAAATGAATGTATAAATGAGAAACCGGATTCATCTTTCGCGGAGTCAGGCAATATCTGGTTTGAAACTTGATATCTATGCTATCATCGCTTCAACTAGGGTTCCACGATTGCTATATTATGTCAGTCCGCATGCGCCCATGACCAGCCTCAATACAATCGACAAGATCATTGAATACGGACAGCGGTCAAGCTCCGGTAAATTCATCATCAGCGATTATAACGTCCACGGTATTTCCACCCGGCTGATCACTGACTCTACGAAAGTTTCGCAGGCGGTTGATGGCCTCCTCGATGGATTCAAGCCCGGGGCGGCGAAAGAGGACCCTGCGATTGAATTCTCTATCTTTTCGCGGGATGAGCTGGACGGCGGGCCGGACGCGCCGGAGGGAACACCGCTACTCTATGACTGGGACGCGGTCAAGATCTTTCATGCAGATGACCGCCGGTACCTCCATCTCGACCGCCGCGCGCGCGTCAGCGCCGATTTAAGCCAGAGCCGCGCCGCCGGTTTCGTCCTCAGGGAGTCACTGGACTATGCGTGGCTCATTTCGCACCAGGTCTTTTATCCTCTTTGGGGACAGATGATGAAGGAGCATGGTCTTTATCCCTTTCACGCCGCCGGTCTCACCCATAACGGAAGCGCCTTTCTCTTCTCCGGCCGGAGCGGCAGCGGTAAATCTACCCTGTCTCTGGAGCTGGTGAGGAGCGGCTACGGGTTCTTAAGTGATGACACCGTGTTTTTACGGGAGAGCAACGGAGTAGTGGAAGCACTTTCCTTCCCGGAAGAGATCAATGTCACCGATGAGACACGGAAGCTGATCCCTGGACTTGATAAGGTGAAGAAGTTTAATATCGATATCCTGAGGCAGAAGTCGTCTTTTGCAATCGAGTCCCTCTTCCCCGGTTGCCGGCAGGATAGTGGCGTTCCGTCGATAATAATGTTTCCGGAAGTCACCGGCTCTGATACAACGGCATTCTTGCCGATGACACGAACAGAGGCGCTTGCTTTTTCGATGCGGTTTGGCTTTTTTTTCATTGACCCATCGACTACCGGCCGCCACTTTGAGATACTTTCACTGCTGGTAAAGCAGGCGCGGTGTTACCGCCTGATGACGGGAACCAACCAGGAAGAATGGCTGCGGATGGTGACCAGCCTGCTTGACGGCTCCTGAGATGCCGCAAGGATGTGAAAGCAAGGTTGCTCCCGGCAGGCGAACCATGTGAAAGGAATTTTGAAAGGCTTAGTGAAAGGCACCGATGATTCAAAAAGACTCTTATCTGATTAAAGACAGCGACGTCGTGTTTACTTCCATGGGCGAAGACGCGGTGCTCCTGCACGTCCAGCGGGGAGATTATTACAGCCTGAACAAGGTCGGCGCCCGGCTCTGGGTTCTCAGCGACGGCACCAAGAGCGTTAGCGATCTGGCCGATCTGATCACCCGGGAATTCGAGATCTCCCGCGACCAGGCTGAAGCAGATGTCATCGAGCTGGCCGAGCAGCTGGAAAAAGAAGGCCTGGTGAGCGCCAGCGCCTCGCCCCAGGAAAGCAAACCGGCTTAAGACCAACGCCGCACTATTTGGCTTTCGGCCCTGTCGATTCAAGATGAACTTCGGCAAGGTCGACCATTCTGTTCTTCATTGCTCAACTACGCAGATTGTTCCACCGCACTTCAATTCTACTGCCGTTTAGCGTCAGATTTTTCTTTTAACATTTTGGTACATATGCTATTGTCTTTTTTACTCACCCATGAATAACGAATCAGAAAACAATTTAATTCTGGAGTCGGCCAGAACACTCTTAAAATCTGCAGATGATGCAAAATTTGCCAAGCTGCTGGCGAGATACCTGGACTGGGATTATTTACTTGAAACTCTGAACCGTCACAAGCTGACGCCTCTTTTTTTTTGGCGCCTGAATGAATCAGGCCTGAGTGATCTTATAGCCGCCAACCAGTTTGAGAAACTAAGAACCATCTACCTGTCAAGTGTACTCAATAACCACAAGCTGTATCAGCACCTTTCCCGGGTGCTGGCCCTTTTTGCGGAGAAAGAAATCCCGGTCATCCTGCTCAAGGGCGCCGCTCTCGGCATCAACACTTATCCGGATTCAGCCCTGAGGCCGTTTGGCGACCTTGACATCATGGTCCATAAAAAAGATGTCAGGCAAGGCCAGAAATTGCTGGGGGATCTCGGCTACCAGCTTGTCAAAAATATCTATTTCCCTGTGCCCGATGAAAGAAACGACGAGCTGGGGTGCGAATGGACATATCATCTCGATTCAACCGTGGTTGAATTACATTGGTCCTTAATTGACAAGCTCAACCCGTTTAATGTTGACATTGAGCGCTTCTGGAATAACGTCGAGCCAGTAAACGTGAATAAACAAAGAGCACTAGTTTTAAATCCGGCGAACCAGATTCTTCATCTCTGCCTGCATCAATCTAAACATCTCTGGAAGCATTTGAGAGATCTGACAGACATCGGCCTGATTATGGAAAATTTCGCCGCTCGGATCGATTGGGAAAAGCTTTATTTCGATGCAAAATCCCAAGATCTGGACTTATGTATTTTTTATTCGATCAGCCTTGCTCAAAAGGTCTTGGAAATTTCAGTCCCACCCGATGCAACCGATATTATGACCAAATTGAATCATTCCACTTTTATCGGCAAAGGCCTTGAGGAAATGATCGCTGCACATATCCTAGAAGAGCACTTGCCGCGCCGCTTTTGGAAATTGCTGACAGTTAAAGGAGCAAAAAACAAGGTGATCTCGGCGACCAGCGCTCTATCTCATCCTTTGCCAAGATCACAAGAACGCACCAGCATTTCTGACATCAGAAAACCAGTTTCTTTTTTAGGGAAGGTGAGCGCAGCGTTTAAATCATCTTTTTATTACCGAAAACTGTTTTTTGAATTCCCACGTTACTTGGTAAAGAGTCTCTCACGAAAGCGCTGAACATATAACCCTGACAGATGCAGTCTTAATTGCTGGCGACATCTCCAAAATATGTTAGAAATTGACTTACACCGGGTGGCACTTTATAAAACACGGTGAAAGCTTTCGACGAACCTCCGGCCAAATCTCCCAAGCCCAGAGGTAAATCAGTTTCTGTTTCCACTCCGTTTGAGTTAACAATTGAGCCAATGTTTACCGAATGAACTGTAGCCTGGCTGTTATTAGTTAGTTGAAAATCAACAGATAATTTGCCATCCATATAATCACTTAAATTCGCCCAGCCGGTAGATTGCTCAGTCAAATTTAGTCCGGTTGCTGAGCGGATGGTGGCATTACCAGGTGTTGTTATCTGATAATCCCCACTTTCCGCCAAATTGCCCTGGGAATCCGAGCTCTTGATTCTGATTTCGTAAGTGGTGCCACTTTTAAGGTCATTAAGTTGCAACGAATGAATATTTGTCATGCTATCGTCATATTTATCAACTGTCCAATTACCGCCATTCGATTTAATCTCTACAACCGAATTCGCAATAATATTTGTATTCCAGGCAATGTTGGCAAGATTTGAGCCTTGGACCTGAGTAGAAACTGAGGAGATGTCGGGGCCCACGTTTGGGATGCTCTGAGCAAGATCGATTCTGTATGTATCTGTCCACGACGTACCGGCAGGCAACCAACGATAGCGGTTCCCTTGGGGTGGGTTCCCGCTCCACCACGCCATCCAGCTAATGATTTGCGAACCTGCCATGCCGCCCAGAATTGAGCATTGCTCCTCCATTGGATCTGCAGATGTGCCCCAGGCTTTCATTCCAATCTGGTAAGAGCCACTGCCGCGGAAACCTTCTCCATTATTGTCGGCGGACATGATCACGGTGGGCGCTTTGGTTGAACCGGTGAAAGCCGCCCAATCGGGCTGAAATTGGTTTAGCTGATCCCAGCATTGTGCTGTTTCATCAGCAATGCCCGTACTGCCCAGCAGATAGCGCGGTGAATTCGATGATTCTGCCCAGCCACGGCCATATTTGACGAAACGGTCCCATCCGAGATTGTAATTCCAGTTATCTCGCACAGCCAGTTCTGAGAAATATCCCGATGAAAGCAAGCTCCTGCTCACTTGAAGATGTATCGTACCTGCTGGTTCAACAGTCCAGGTTTTAGTCACTTCATACCATTCTTTGCCGGTCGTCTGGTTATGTACTTTATATGTAAAAGTCAAAACCGCATCGCCTTGGCTATCAATAGAAGCCGAATGCGACTGAAGCACACCACTCAAATTATTATCAGAGATTAAATCAGTGAAATTATTATTTTGATCAGCACCTGGTTTGATATCTGCCGCATAGAGATCGGTGCTGCCAACTCCACCAATTCCAGCCCAAATATTTGTTGAAGTTGGATAACCGTACTTTATGTAAGATACAAGATTGTAAGATTGTGACGGATCCATGGGTTTATAGTAAAGTTCATACAGATTGCCACCGCCTTGGTTATAGTTATCAACCGCAATAGTTTTGTAATGCCAAACCGCTTTGATCGTGTTTGTCTCGACAGTCACGTATCCGTTGGCAACATCCTCATGAATTGCGAGCGAATCGCCCAATGCAGAAGCCTGATTCTGAGAAGAGAAACTGACTGGTAGCAAGACAGATGCCAGAATAACTAGCAATATTTTCAATTTCTTTTGCACTTTAGCTTCCATTGGCAACCAGGCTGTCTCTCTAAGAGAGACCCTTGGCTTTGCGCCCCTACCTCACAGCAGGTTTGCTTTTGTCTGAAGGCTAAGTGCTTTGAACGGGTGGGCTCTTCTCCCCATAAGGCACACTATTCAATCAGTGTGCACCTGCCCCAAACGTACTTATTAATTAATTCGGCATTTTTATTAATTTATTAATTGCTTTCTGAAACCGACGAATCGTTAAAAAAGAAAAGGGACTTGAGGCTGAAATTACGATATCCTTTTAATCCAGAAACTGCCAGGAAAAGTTATGCCAGGTTGATATGACGCAAAAGCCTCACTAAGTTTTTCGGGAAAATTTTGATTAAAGTAATTTCCGGACCAGACTACTTCGAAGCAGTTATTGAATGACATGAAGGCTTGTAACAGATATTGTTCATTCCAAAATACATGTTTTTTTATAACCCACTTTTTGGGATATTGCGCGGGTAGAAAAATATCATGGATATGAATTAATACTCCTGCATTGACACGAGGGATAATTTCCAAATACTCAAACTGAACATCACTGCCAATTTTTAGCACGTGGCTTGAATCAATGAACAAAATATCATTTGGCCCCAATGTTTCAAATAATGAATAAGAGACTTCTTCAACAGGCTGTTTGATAACCTTTGTTAATTCTGGAAACCCTCTTTCTATGACACTGGTTGGATAAGGATCAATAACCGTCAATTCGCAATCATAATTCTTGTTTTCTTCCTTTGTTTTTCGAATTGCCTGCCCTGAGATCAAAGTAGAAAAACCTGAACCTACCTCGAGGATCTTTCGTGGCTGAAAAAATCGCACCATTGAATATAATATTTCAGCATCAACAGACTCATAGCTGCCATTTTCTAAAAAAAAGCGATGATTTTTACTTGGAGTTTGCTGCTTAGGAAATTGGCTATATTCCTGTTTATATCTAGCAGAAAAAAAACTAAGTAATTCAAGTTGTTTTTTTTCATTTATATTTAATCCAATCATTTCGGAATTGTTTCGCCAAAGACTTTCGTTTAGTTTACGGGTATCAGGTATTGGTTCATAAAAATGATTTTCAACCAAATGAATTCCTAATTTTTGCGCCATCGGAAAACTTACTTTTATTCCGCGTTTTAAAATACCATGATAAATTTTTGACAGATTAATGTTCATTATCCAATATTACGTGTTCATAAAGTTTTATTAGTTTCTTAATCATAATATCTTCCGAGAAGTATTCTTTTACTTTGCGCTTGCCGCTAGAAGCTAATGATTTGCGCAATTCTTCATCTTGAGCCAATTGGATGATCGCCTTCGCCATCGCGTTATAATCGCCTGGCGGGATCAGTATGCCATCTTCCCCGTTAGCGACAACTTCAGCCGAGCCTCCACCTCCTGTTGCGATCACGGCGCGCCCTGACATCATTGCCTCCAAAATCACGATGCCCAATCCTTCGGGCCGAATTGACGGAATTACAAATAAATTGCATTTCTCGAGGAACGGCTGTATTTCGGTTTGAAAACCAACAAAATTTACCCGGCTGTCCAATCCTAGTTTACTGGCGAGTTGCTTTAACTCCTCTCGGTATCCATACCGGTTACCATAGACATCGCCAACAATATACGCCTCAAGATTAATCCCGGTCTGAATAGCAAGTGCCAGGGCCTTCAGAAATACATCTTGACCTTTGTAAGGCGCGAGTCTTCCTACCGTGGTAATAACAAAACGGTCATCTTTACGTTCTGTCTTTGTAAAATCGAATAGGCCAGAGGGGATGCCATCGTTAATGATACTTCCTTTAAGTTTAAATCCTTTTAAAAAAAATTGTTCTTGCACTGCGGCTGTAATAAAAACGACCCGCTTTGAAAGCATGAGAACAAATGGTTCATATAAACGCAATACCCAGCCGAATTCATCCAGAATTTCTCTAAATTGCCAGACATGTGGAGTTCTGGTGATCTCCGATGCAACCGCACCACCAATAATCACACCTGTATTGGTATGTACTAAGTCAAAATGCTCACTGCGAATCAATCGCACAAGTTGCCAAGTAGCAAGAGGGGTCCTAAGAAAAAGTTTTGCTAGCCCTGAAACTGATAAAACTTCTCTGCGGAACACGATAGGATCAAGAATATGAACGACGGCGCCGGCATTTGTCAATTCTTTTACTAATGGACCGGTAGAAGGCACTGTGACATGCAAATTCACACCATTAGCGACCAAACCCTTGGCGGCGCTCAGCAAACATCTGTCTGAGCCGTATAATTCGGCAGACGAATGAACAATCAATATTTTTTTTCCGGCAAGCAAAATGCTTCATATCTCTTTAGCTGTTTGAGACTCCTGCGCAGCTATCTCGGCTACTGCAACTGCGAGACCAGCAAAAATCCAGGGAAATCCTAACCATATAAAAGAAGAAGCCTGCGAGGCAATAAAGATGACAACACTGGCTACGGCAAATCCAGCCAATGAAGCACGATAAAAAGGATCTTTAGTTCTACGATAACCGCGCAAAACGATAACAATAACTCCAACATTGAACCATAAAAGAAAACCGAGGCCTACTATTCCAGTGTCATGAAGTGCCTGGACTACCGAACTGTATAACCACGAACCTGCTGTCGATGATCCTGAGATAGCTAAATTCTTAGGAAATGAAAGCGTGCCGTTTCCCAGCATGACTGCATTTTCCCAGCGGTCTAGTGCAATTTTTTCGACATTTATTCTTCCAACCGTTGATACAGTACCAAAATTAAGAATGTCATTAACACGTTGGGAAATGCCACCACTTGTAAGGGCGTTTGTAAAAGGTATGGCAATGACAAATACAGTCGCCAATATCGCTATCGAGGCAGCGGCTGCACGTGGATTAAAAATGTTCCGGGAAGGTTTTTGCAAAAATATTAGAAATAAAAGACCAACTCCAAACCCTACCCAAGAAGCACGGGTATAGGTCATAGCCACAACGACTAAAACCAGCACGAGGCCGAAAAGTGAAAAAGATTTTTTTATCTGTGTTTTTTTAGCAGTCATCAAGGCAAGAAATATTATGCCCATCGCAACCCCGAAGGCACCTAAAAAATTAGGCTCTTCAAAACCGCCTTGCAAGCTTGTCTTCCCTTGAATCTGGTTTTCTGCCACACCCAAAAGGTCAATGCCTGCGTGATGAGCCGTAAAAGCGATCAGGGCATAAATACACTGAAAAATTCCCAGCGCCAACATTATTTTTACCACAGATTTAAGCTTCTTCGGATGGTCCCTAAGCACCATGACGCTCATCACATACATCAGCGCATAAATGCCAAGCTCAAACGCCCACCTGTAACTGTCAGGCCTATCTAACGCGTAAAGATTTGTGGAAATGAAGTTAACTGCAATATAGAGTGTGATTGGCAATAATAATGGGACTCTGTTCAATTTTGCCCTGCCTATTAGCAAGGCAGGAATCCAGCCCAATAGTAGGATCAACAACGCAAGTTGTTCTGGATGAATTGTTAATCCCCCAAGAACAAATTTGGTCTCGCCCAATGTGGAAGCAATAAGTAATAGCAGCCAGGCTCGATAAGTGTTTAAACCAATTAAGAAAAGGATTAACCCACCAAGTAGAATAATTATTAACAACCATCCTACGTTTCGAAACATTAAACTTAACAACAAACCAAAAAACAGACCAAGAGCTATTTGCTTGAATAACTTACTTTGGTCTGATGGAGTTATTAAGTTTGAGCTTTTTGCCAAATTATTCATTTTTGGAAGGCGATCAGGAGAGCATCATCATCTATACCACTACAATTTGAACAACTAGAATTCTAATGTATTGTCAAATTACAATGACTTACGAACTGACTCGCTAATAAAAGCGAGCACAATACCGCCGATTAAACCAATGACCAAAGCAATAGCAATTTTTTCAGTATTAGCCATGCCCACTCTTTGATAAGTATCTGCGGCACTCGTCACGCGGACATCGCCTGCATCTGTCTCTTGGCTTATCAGACTTTCATAATCTTTGGCAATGGCATCCCTACGATCCTGCAATGCTTTAACTGTAGAAGTGTCGACATTTGGTGATGAGTTTTGTTGATTAATCTGCTTTTCGACATCCTGTAACTGATTTGTCATCTCATTTTGAGCATCTTGAAAGCTGGTCTTGCTGACATCGCTAATGTATCCCACGAATGCGTTTGATACAGAATTTGCGAGCAATTGTGCTCTACCAGGATCAGTATCCGTGACAGTTATACTTAATACTGGCGTATCCTGGGTATTTGATGCTGATACTTCAGAACGCAAACGAGTTGTAGACCAATTTAATTTTGCAACTTGAAGGGCTTTTTGCATCACGGGATCTGCTGTCACCAGCTCAACAAATGTTGCGCTAATTCCCTGCCCGCTTGCCGCGATATTGACCCCTTGACTACCAGAAGAAGTAATTTGTGATAATCCAGCAACCAGAGTCGTATCAGCCTCATATGAACTTTGGCTCCGCGTACTACTGAAGATCACATAAGCCGTAACGACAACGATTACAGCCAACACCATCCATTTCCATCTTTTAATTACTCCAATAAATTCAACTAAATCCATTAATTACTCTCTTTCATTGAATAATCATAACCCATTCCCAGAGGATTCATTGGACAATTTTTTTCGATGTCATCCAGATTGTTTATTTCCAACAGAATTGCCCCAAAAATATTCGACCACTTGTGAAAAAACCTTTTGTATTTAGTTTTCGCCCCGCTTGCATGAAAAAAATTCAAATAAATTATTTTTTAAATCGAAACCTTCAACGAAGTTCCTCGATATTTCGCTTCCAGCTCGGAGCAAAATGAATATGCATATTCAGTATTATGAAGACTAAGATGCAATGCTGTTCTTGTATATGCGAACAGCTCCGAATCTTTTGTCTGGAAACGTTGCCTGCCCTGTGTCGTTAGCTTCAATGCCAGCACAGTTAAAAAACGAACAAATAAAGATGTGGTTAGAAAAAGGCCAAATAAACAATAACGAAATCCTTTGAGCTGGCCTAAAGAGGATGCAATACAAAAATAGCTGCCTAACCAAAGGAGATTAATGGGTGCGACGGTGGTGCTGCTGGCGCCACCATAATGGACTACCCTAATATGGGGTAACAAATGTAATTGCCAACCGGCGCGTCTCAGACGCAAACCATACTCGATATCCTCTGCATACATGAAGTGTTTATCATCAAGAAGACCAACTTGATCAACAACTTTTTGCTTAATCACTATGCAAGTTCCCGCTAGCCAGTCTACTGACTGGATCCCCTCTTTTTGCTTTGCTCTTATTTTTAACCCACGCGGCGTACCTCTTAACGTTCCCAAGCCGGCAATTTGCCTCAGCGCCGCCGTCAATGAAGGCTTATAACCAGCGCTATCCTGCATTCTGCCGTCTTTGCCAACTAATTGTGGACCAACCATCGCGACTTTATCATTCTTTTCCAAGTAATCAATAAATATTGTAAAAATATCGTCAGGTACAACGGTATCTGAATTTATCAATGCAATAAAACCGGTGGTGCTGCTGCTCTTGATTCCCTGGTTAACTGCTCGTGGAAATCCCACATTATGATCATTCTCATGCACTTTTATGCTTGAGAAGGATGATCGAACCATGCCCACACTATCATCCGAAGAGGCATTATCAATCACAATTATTTCATGATTTATATCAGCTGCGGCAATTTCGACAGATTCCAGACATTTCCTTAATAAATCTCTGGTATTGAAGCTGACAATTATTATTGATAATTCTGGCATTTATATTCAGTACAACGGTGTTTAGGGATAAAACATACAAGGTCCATCAGCTGTATAATTACGTTTGTGGTCTTCCCCACAGAGGCCAAAGATATTTATAAATCTTGACGTTCTGAATCGTGCGTTCACATCCCAGGCAACGGCTTTTCGGAAGTGATTCTTGCGTTCTATGCATTTTCAAAGCCATATCATTTAGCTCCCGATGGCGCTTGTTAAACCAGATCGACTCGAAGGATTCATTGCCTAGATTTCCCATTACTTCACGGCTCACACAACAATATGTGACATCCCCATTAGCCAAAATGAAAGGAAAAAGCCAGCCGGCAAAACACGGCGCAGGAATAATTTCATTTTCACGAATTGCTTGTAACTCATTATACGAATCGATATCTGTACCTATTTTGTTTTTTACCGCTATTGGTTTTACCAGCGAGAAAAACTCATCCAAGTTTCGCAGGTCGTTTTTATCCATTTCATACCGCGATATATTAGAGAAAATATGAAGTGGTCGATAACTAACAAAGTTCGCTCCTGTATCAATACCAACCTGCATCATGTCAGGTACTCTTTGATAATTCAGCTTACTAATCACATTAGATAATGACAATTCTGGTTTTCTAAGAGACCGGGAAAGTTTAAATTCCTTAAGCCAAACAAGTTTCTCTACTATTCTGTCAAATACTTCATTTTCTTGATTGGCGTGAACCAACCCGTATTCATCACTGGCACCAGCATTTAAACTCACGCTAAGAACGTCAAGGTCCGCATCGATCAGTTCTTCAAGTAGTTCCTCTGTCATTAATGAACCATTTGTTGTCAAACGCACATTCATCTTTAATGATTTTGCAAAAGCTACCGCCTCTACAATTCGTTTATGTAACAGCGGTTCACCAATTCCGGCGAAACATATACGACGGTTGCCGGTTTTATGGAGGCTTGTTATGAGTTTCTTGTAAATATCAAAATCCATTACCGTAGCTTTGTTCTCTTTATTGGCATGATAATTACGAGCCAATTCATCGGCCCCCCAGCCTTCCAGTTCAGACGAATGCTCCCAGCACATAATGCACCGATAATTACATGCATCAACAATGCTCATTTGAACCGAAAGCGGCCCGGCAATGATTTTCCTTGAAATAATGCCAGATATTATTTTTGCACCGAGCGCATATTCCATTAGATACGATTCCAATAAATAAATGTCGCCAAAGCAATCAATCGTTACGAACCCAGGCTAAAGTCCTCAATCTAATGCGGACAAAAGCTCTTTTCCGCATCAGCAAATCGATAGAATTAAACATCTTCCATACTTAAATACTAAGTTAAATTTTATCACGTTCTCATCCCGCAACCTTTGCTCTGGCAAGTTTAGCTCTTAACTGGCTTAGCATCGCTGAATCGTCCTTATCTATTCCCATAAGAATAATTGAAGCACCGTAAAGTGTAATCAACACCAGAGTCCAGACAATAACCGAGGCAATTCCGGACCCGAGCGGCGCGAGATTGAACCCTAGCAAAGTTAGAAGACAGGCGATTGAACTTGCTACGCCCAGTTTGAAGAAATTTAAACTATAGGGGTGAACTTTCATCAACCAATATACTTCCAAAGCCCTGAGAATGTTCACCGATGCCGCAGCTGATGCGTTGGCGATCGCCGCACCGGGAATGCCCCATCGGGGAATTAGAATTACACAAATGACCAAACTTATTATCCAACTTAATAAATTATTAAATAACTCCAGCCCTGAGCGACCTGACATAATAATCATCACACCGACAGGCCCTGTCAAAACGTTGATCATTTGTCCTACAGCTAATATAATTAAACTTCCTGAGACCACCGTAAATTGCGTGCCGAATACTTTTAGCATATATGAAGGAAATATCATTAGTGGTAAGAAAACTGGCAAGCTCAACATGATAGTCCAGCGAGTAACTTTTGTATAAAGCTCGGCCAGTTCACCATGCCTGCTGCGAGTAATTAATTCAGAAATCACAGGCGCAAACATCGTACTGAAAGCCACCTGCACTGTGGCTGCGATTATTATGATGCGTACTGCAACGCTATAAAGCCCAACTTGGTGTGCGGTCCCATAATAACCCAGTAAAATCGTATCCATATACAATAATAAATAAGCCAAAACCTGTGACATCCCCATGGGGGCTGAAAATTTGATCGTCTCTCTAATCCGCATCTGTATTTTTTCCTTGCTCGTAACCATTGGGTAAACTTTTTCGAGAAAGTACAACGAAATGACCGTAACAACTGCGATGGCTATTAAATTCGCCCACAATGCACCCCCCAGTTTTAACCCGAGCAAGAACAAACCTGCCGTCAGAAAAAATCGAAGTCCTTGCTCTATGATGTCCCTATAGACGGCATAGCGCATGATTTGAAAACCTTGGGTAGCCGCATTGAAAATGCGCGCCAGTAACAATAGAGGTATCGTCAAAGCAAACATTTTTAAAGGAAATGCAAAATCGCCGTTGCTGAACACCAGATTGGAAATAGGCTCCGCGAAAAATATCAAGAGAATGGAAAAAATGATACTTACTGGCAAAGATATCAAAATTGAGCTAAAAAAAGCGCCACGCAGCTTTCTAAAGTCGCGTTTCGCAAAATAGGCAGAAATATAACGCCATAGACCCATATCCAGGCCAAATCCACAAGCGTAAAGACCCACAAAAGCCAATGCCGTACCAAAAGAATAATATCCTAAATCGGAGACGGTGAGGACGTGAGAAATCACCAGCATGGTTCCGAAGCTGAAGATCGTCCTTAAAATAGTGCCGAAGAAATTAACACCGGCTCCAGACGCAATGTGTAACATATCGATGGAACCAGGTGTTCTCTGTTTTTCTAAATCTGAGTTATTTGACACGATAAACGTTTAACATTTATGACTTGATTATTGCTAAAGGTATCCTAGGTCCTCTAGACGCGACCGGATAATTTGTTCTTCGTCGACGTTATAACCAGACTTTCCAACATCAACTTTTCCAAGCATATTTTCGCCGGAAATCAAAGACATGCTATCTGCCGGCTGGTAATTTATCGCCGTCGCAAGAATCTTGCCATTGAATTCCCGCTGCAGAGGCAGATTGAGCAAAGACATTATCGTCGGAGCGAGATCTATGATGCTAACCGTTCCCATATCACCCGGCCGGATATCTGGTCCGTTCATCGCCACCATCCCTTCACGGCGGTGAATTCCGGTGTTGCCAAGATAGTTATATTCAGGGCAGGGTGTAAAGATAATCTCTTTCTGATCGAGCTCAGCTGAAGTTGAATAAACACCTCGATAAGCATAATCCCTCATTACATAAACGGCGCCGGGCATACGGGAGATAAAAGGCCCTTTAAAAATGTCTTCTCGAAAGTCAAAATTTGTAATTATTGACTTGCCATCATCGGGATTAACATAGCCGGTCAGCGCCTTCTGCGCGTCAGCCAAAACAGCCTTTCGTTGGCTTTCACTTGATATCGCTCCAAAAGGATCTCTGCCTCTAATATTTGTAAATAAGCAACCATACTGACCCAGAGAGTAAACTTGAGTCCGCTCCCAATCGATGTCAGCAAGCAATGAGTCGGATAAAAGAGAACCTACCCCCAAACGCTTACGTGCAAATTTGCCAACAAAGTCGTGGGCTTTGCTGGGCAGCCTTGAATATGCCTGGTGAGAAATATACTTCCGGATGGAACGGCGCATCGTTTTCTTTTTGAAATTCAACAACCCAGCCGCTGCCAGAATCTTGTTGACACAAACATCTTTTTCGAGAACCCCAAAACCATGATCTGACATAAATATGAGGTTATGGGAAGCAGAATTTAGCCATCGCTCGCCAAGCTCTAAGTCAATCCTCTCATAACAATCAAATATCCCTCTGGCGCGATTTACTTCATCCTCATCAACATTTTCCTCACCATGGATCATGACCATTTCCGCTGATTTCCAAAATACATGCTGAAGAGTATCTGTTGACCTGATTACAGAAACAAAAAGATCCCAGTCTTCAAGCTTTCGCAGGTAATTAATAACTGCCAGTTCAGACTCCAGATGCGCCAGCATTTTTTCTTTAAATTCTCGAACAGGATCAGTCGAATGCTTTTCCAAAAAAAGTGGATTAATAGAAAATTCTATTTGAAAATCTGGGAATCGCTTCGAAAAACTGTCCTTGAAATCACGAGGATAAACTGCGTACTCATCAAAGTGAGGAGAATCCATACCGGAAATCATGATGCCGTTGACAGGCGTCGCAGGATATGTCATGGGAACGTTGTGGACACAAACGCGCTTTCCACTTTTACTTGCCTGAGCCCAAATCGGCAGTCCCTTGACGTCAGCACCGCATACCGGCTTCAACAGATAACTACCGCTATCTTTTTGAAAAAAATCATATACTCCATGACCTCCGGGATTGCGACCGGTAAAAAAAGATGCCCAGGCTGCCGGAGTTATCGGGGGAATAGTTGAATTTAAGGTGCCGCGGTTTCCAGAAGAAATAAATTTCTCAAAGTTTGGCAATCGCCCGCGGCCAATTAAGTAATCAATTATCAAAAATGACCCACCGTCCAGGCCAATAACCATGGTTTTATTTTTAATATTTTTGATCACTTGGATATTCCATCATCGTATTTTTTATCCGCTTTTTTTCTCACGAGTTCTAAAAACAGCCGCTCATACTCGTCTGTGATGATATCCCAGGTATATCTTTCTTCAATGCGGTCGCGGGCTTTGTTGCGAAAGGACTCGGCGCGCTCTCCGTCGGCGTCAATCTCATCGATCAAGCCGGTCAGCTTTTTGATGTCCTTGCCAAAAAGAATTCCGTATTTTCCGTCCACGAGGACCTCACGGTTAAAAACCGTGTCCAGCGCCAGAATGCAGTTTCCGTAAGCAAGCCCTTTAAGCAGCGCCGGATTTGTTCCCCCAAACTCATGCCCATGAATGTACGCGTAAGCATTGCAGTGAAGCTCCTTTACGAGCTGAAAATCATCAATGTGGCCGAGAAACATAACTCGTTCATCAGCCGTGCTTCTAAGTGCATCCTCGAAGGGATTTTTGTAGACGGTGCCGCCGGCGATTGCCAGTTTTCTCTGGCTGTTTGATTCAATAAAAGCCTTTACTATCAGGTCAGCATTGTTATCAGGGACCAGTCTGCTAGCGATTAGATAATAGTTGAAAGGCTCCAGGCCGAACTGCCTGACTGATTCCGGCTTATCTGCATACATAATGTCTGCGCCGTAGGCGATGTCTGTTGAGCGGCAGCTGAAATTTTGCAGATAATAATCCTGCATGCCCTGGGCATCGGTCACGACCCGGTTAAAAAAGATAGTGGAGCAGCGGGCGCCAAATTTAAAGTACCGCTTGGCCAGATCATTCCACTTTGGCCTCATCCATTCCAGCCCGTCAACATTTATGGCGCATTTCTTGCCAAAAGCCCGCAGAATCAGCCCAAAGGGTCCATTAGCGCAGTTACAGAAGAGAACGACATCAGAATCCGAGAAGGAAACTTTAAAGGACGCCAGCAGCGAATGCGAAAACTGGGAAGTATTTTTTCCCTTCAGAGAAGGAAGATAGATCTGTCGTATCCCCCGGTAGCTCGCCGCTCTTTCGGGAAACATGTGCTTGTGGGCATAAATCGTAACATCATGACCCCGCTTTACCAGCCGGCTGCCGATCTCTTCAGCAAAAGTCTCGTAACCGCTGTAACCTGAAGGTATGCCGCGAGTGCCCAAAATTGCTATCTTCATTGATAATTTTCCTCGATGAAAGCCGTAAGCGCTTCCCGCCACGGAGGCATCTGGTTCAAGCCGACTCGGTTGAGGTGGTCATTTTCCAGTACTGAATAAAATGGCCGCTTTACCGGTGAGGGAAAATCAGACACGCTACACGCTGAAAGCGGTGTCTTTAATTTCATCGTTTCAAAGATGACCAGCGCAAATTCGTACCAGGAGCAGCTGCCTTCGCAGGTCATATGATAAAGCCCAAATTCTTCCGTTTCTACAAGCGATAATGTATTACCGGCGATGGCACTCACCGGCGTTGGAGTCAAAACCTCATCATTAACGACTTTGACCTCCGGCCTCTCGGCAGCGGCTTTTACCATCGTAGTGATAAAGTTTCCGCCTTTGGCGCGGCAAGGAACACTACCATATATTCCGGAGACTCTGATAACAAAACTTCGTGAGCAATAATTGAGGGTGAAATATTCTCCCGCCAGCTTGGTGGCCGCATAAACATTAAGAGGGTTTGGCTTGTCGCCCTCAACGTAAGGCTGTTTCTTGACCCCGTCGAAGACATAATCCGTGCTAAAATGAGCAACCTTGCAACCAAGCTCGCCCGCCGCCCACGCCAGGTTTAACGCGCCGAGTCCATTGACTTGAAAAGCCTTGTCCGCATTTTTCTCGCATTCGGGAACAACATGATCGGCGGCAGTATTTACAATTAAATCCGGCTGCATTCGGCCAAGAACATTTAAAACATTTTGGCCGTCCGAGATCTCAATGTCATCATGCGTCAGCTCTAAAACCTCGTGCTGCCCGGAAAAGACACTACAAAGCTCGGACCCAAGCTGTCCGTTCGCACCGATTACTGCAATCTTCATGAAATCCCTTCTGCGCGCCAGGAGGCAGCAATATCACAAGTCCAGCGTTTTGAAAACCTGAATGTTATAATAAATCGGGTTTGAGAAATCCTTGAATTGATCCAAATTTTGTACCAGTGTCTGCAGAATTGATTCGACTCCATGCTTTGGCTTGAAACTGAGAACTTTGATGGCCTTCTTCACGCTGACCTTGTAATTACGGTAATCCTGGATATGCTTGATCGAAAGCTTAATCTTCAAATCCAGTTCCTTTTCGATGGTATTTCGCACCAGATCGCCGACCTCACCAACCGTGTAATTGCCGGAAGCGATATTAAAAATACCCGATATTTCATCGCTGGCCTCAACTGCTCTGATATAAGCGTTAACCGCGTCTTCCATGCTCAGGATTGGCCGCCAGATCGACGGATTATTGACAATTATTTCATTTGTCTCAAGCGCCGTCTTGAACATCGTGTTCACGATCAGGTCAAGCCTCATCCGGGGGCTATAGCCGCTAATTGTGCCCTGCCGAAAACATATGACGGAAAAACCATCATCCTGCATCCCCATGGCGGCCTGCTCCCCTTGCAGCTTGGAAATACCGTAGGGATAGTTTGACACAGTCGGATCGGTCTCATCGTAAAGCTGATTAACGGTATAGCCGTATACAGAGCATGAGCCTGCATAAATGTAACGCCTGACCCCAGCCCGCTTCGCTATGTATCCCAGGTAAGCGGGCGCGGCGGCGTTTTGAACGAAGTTAACAGAGGGAGAGAATTCAGCCATCGGGTCATTAGAAAGACCCGCGAGAAATATTACCTGGTCGAAGCCTTTCAGGTCCGTTTCATCAAGGTCGAAAATGTCTTTTTTGAGTACATTAACTTCGGCGGGAAGATTATTGTTAAACCACAATAGATCGACAACGTCAACATTATAATTGCGGTCAAGCAGTTTCGGCACCAGCGCCGATCCGATGTAGCCGGCGCCTCCAGCAATCATTATCTTCATCTTTTACCCACCCACCTGTTTGAGGTTAATACTGAAAATTATTGGAATCCATAGTTGCCAGCCACTGCGCCAGCGTCTGGGCGCCACTGTCTTTATCCGACAGCACCGGATTATCCACCGGCCAATCTATGCCAATTTCCGGATCATTCCATAAAATTCCGGATTCAGCCCCGCTGTTATAAAGGCCGGTGCATTTATATTGAATCTCAGTGAAATCAGATAAAACGCAAAATCCTCTGGCAAAACCGGCTGGCGCCCAAACCTGTTTCTTATTTTTTGCCGATGCCTCCAGGCCGAACCACTGGCCCAGCGTCGGCGATCCTTTTCGAATATCCACCGCCACCAGGAAAGCACTGCCGTATGTAACTCGCATAAGCTTGCCCATCGGCGGTTCCCACTGAAAATGAAGCCCCCGTAAAACATTTTTTGCTGAGCGAGAGTGGTTATCCTGAACAAATTCGGAAGGGATGCCCATTTTCGAAAACTGATCCTTGCGGTAAGTTTCCATAAAAAAACCGCGTTCGTCTTCGAAGACCTCGGGCACAACTACCGCTACTTCCCCTATATGTCTCGACTCCACGTTTAATTGCACTTAAGGCTCCCCAGGTATTCTTTAGCAGAAAACTACCGGCCGTAAATAACAATTATAAAGCAGATGACATAAAAAATCAGTAACCTAATACGTTTAATGCTGTTTCAGCGATATGATCGCCAATCGCCAGCGACGATGTGGCCGCCGGCGACGGCGCGTTGCAGACGTGAATTATACCTTTATCACATAGAATGTAGAAATCATCAAGAAGCACGCCGCTGCGGTCACAAGCCTGCGCCCGAACGCCGGCTCCCCCCGGCTGGAGATCGCCGTCGCCAATTTCAGGAATCAGCTTCCTGAGCTCCTCCACAAATGCTTTTTTGCTTAGTGAACGGTAAACCTCGCCGAGGCCGGTCTTCCAATACTTCCCGATGATCCGGTAAAATCCGGGCCAGGTGAAGGTCTCCTTGGTATCGACAAGGCTAAAAGCAGCGTCCTTTCCATACGCTTCGCGTTTAAAAGCCAGCACGGCGTTGGGCCCCGCCTCGACTTGGCCATCGATCATGCGCGTGAAGTGGACGCCCAGAAAGGGGAATGCCGGATCGGGCACCGGATAGATAAGAGAATTTACCAGGCCCCTTTTTTCCTGCTTCACAACGTAATATTCACCACGAAAAGGAATAATCCGGAGCGGCAGGTCCGGCTGTGTCTTTCGAGCCAACCGGTCCGCCTGAAGTCCGGCGCAAGCAACCAGGACCTTCGCCAGATAAGTTTGTCCGCCGGTAATTACCTCGGTGGCATTTCCCTGACGGCGGATATTGCTCACCCCGCAGCCAAGCCTGACTTCTACACCGTTTTCCTGGATAATTTCTGCATATCTATTCGCCAGGGAAACAAAATCAATAATGCCTGTTTGGGGAACGTAGATTCCCTTTACCCCTTCAGCATGTGGCTCGTGTTCTCTTATCTCTGCCGGTGAGATCTTCTTTATGCCGCCGAGACCGTTGGCAATGCCACGGTTAAACAATTCATCCAGAGTCGCAAGCTGGTCACCTGATGTCGCAACGATGATCTTGCCACATATCTCATAGGGAATGCTTTCTTCTTGACAAAAAGTGATTAATTGATTATATCCATTTACACAGTTCTGCGCCTTGGCGCTTCCCGGGCGGTAATATATGCCTGAATGAATAACGCCGCTGTTGTGTCCCGTTTGATGTTTGGCAATCTCCCCTTCCTTCTCCAGCACGATGATTTTCAGAGAAGATTTCTTTTTCACCAGTTTCAGGGCGCAGCCTAATCCGACTATTCCAGCGCCGATGATAACTACATCGTAATTATTCATTAATTCTTTGTCTCTCTGCTTGCGCTCTAATTAATCCCGCGGTAGTCCAGAATACGACCATGCATGGCCAGAGTACTATTGATTCGGTGACTAGGCCATCGATGAGTACGGCCATTAAACCAAAAAATGCTGTCAAAACAAAAATGGAATGATCACTGTTTATTCTGATCATTTTCCAGGCTTGAGTGCTAAATAAAAATATAACCAATAAAAAAAGTATAAACCCAATCAATCCCTCTTCGACTAATGTTGATATGTATATATCGGAAATTGCAGCATTGCCGCCTCGTATGGCTTCTTTCTTTTGAACAAGAATTTTATATACATCAGCTGCCCCTTCCCACATTCCGACGCCCATCATGGGGTGACTCTTTATTACCGTCAATGAATTAGCCCACATCGACCAACGAAGATCATAACTTTCCCGCTGACGTTGATTTGAAAAAGTATTGTATTTTAAATCCTGAAAACCAATGACACCCAAAGTTGTGATAATAAGAATGCATAATAATGTAAATATTGTAAAAGCCGCCTTGAGTTGTTTTGAAAATTGCGGCCTGCGCCAAATATATAAAATGATTCCTAATATCAAAAGCAGTAAAGCTGTTACCCAGCTGCTCTTAGCAAATGTGACGAGTAGCGCGCTAGCTGTCACAGTCATAGCCAATCCCCAAAATAACCTGCGAATGAAAGAGGCAGCGCGAATAAAATAAAAAACCAAGAAAGGAATAATTTGAACAAGAATAATACCCAAGACAACCGGATGACCGATTGTGGAACTGCTCCGGTGATATCCGGCGCTCGCCAAATTTTCGGGCACTTTTATCGCGGTAATGCCGCCATAAAGAATGTTGTATCCCGCGACAAACTCCACGATTGCGTAACTTGCAATTATGACGCCAAGTATTGCCAGGCTAAAAAAGACTGCTCGTAGAGCAGCATTTTTCTGAGCTAATATAGCAATCCCGTAATAAAGCATGATGGTGTAACATGCAAAACCAACCAGCAGAGCAAGCTCGTCGCCATGAAGCCCGGCAAATAACCCCCTAACGGTCACAAAAGCGACATATGCCAGCAAGAATGCATCGATAATGCCCAAACGAATCGATCGGCGCAGCCACCATGCGTAAAATCCAACCGGTGGCAAAGCAATAATAAACAAAATCAAGGTTGCGCTGATACGAAAACCGTCGAAATGAAAACCGAGACTGGAAAATGTGTCGGGATAGAGTAAAGTTCCGGCCAACAACAAGATCACAGCACCCAGCGCCGGCTGGAAAAAAGAAATACCAGTTCTAGTTCGGATCAGGACGCCCGGCCGAGCATTTAGGCTTATTTTGCTTCCTACCACTAATTTGCTAATTTGACTAGTTTATTTCATACCACAATGTCGCTGTTTGCGAGGCTGCCAGCTCTAACAGATCTGCTCGATTGACTCTTTCACGCGGAGCCTCCCGAAGTTGTACTTCTCCACCCGTCCAGCCACGCTCATGAAAGAGAATCCCAAAACGGAGATTCCCAGCTATTAATTTACCATGATTTTAACTACTATGATATTATTCTTAAGTTAGTAACAACTATAGCTTGTTTTTCATTTTCTGCAATACTTATGATCAGGATTTAAAGCCGGCGATATCTGATTTCAAGCTATGACTTCAGCCGGGTCATAGTTGCCAGGAAAATCCAGTGATTGTAAGTGAAGCTAAGTGAAACTGCTTAAAATAATTAACAGGCTAAAGTACCCGCGCGACCTCTGGCTGTTTCTGCAAATTCTCCTGACGCTGATGCTGCTACCCCGAGAGATAGGTAAACGGTCTTTGCCCGACCTGCTTTCCCGGATTGATCCAGGCGCCGTTCAGGGCCCGAGAGATACGTTGAGGCTGGAAAAGACCGTCCGGTTTATTGAATCGCTGCTCAAATACAGTTTTTTTCGCCGCTACGGTTACTGCCTGCTTCGCTCCTTGGTCCTGTTTAAATTCCTTCGACGTCAGGGGTGGCCGGTAACGATCCATTTTGGTGTCCGGAGGGGGAGGGCCGGGGACGAAACCGCTCCCGCTCCGGCCATGCCCGTCCGGGCAACTCCGGCCGCGCATATCGGCATTACCGGCCACAGCTGGCTCATGTTGAATGGAAAACCATTTCTGGAAGCAGAACATCAAGAAGGGGCTTACACGGAAACCTACTCATACCCGCATTGAAGTTAAAGCTTCACCAACCTGGCCTTTTTGCCGTTTACGTTCTGGTTGCACTGGCCGGTTTTGCCGCTGGCGGCGTTTTCGGGCCCGCGATCAGAGAAAGCCGGCTGTCGCTCGCTGGCATTTTCTTTCCCGGACTTGCGGGCGCTATCCTGTTAATCTGCGCCTGGCTCGCCGTTTCAGCTCTGGCAGCGCGCGGTAGCGGCACCGCCACCGCCATAAGTCATCGGACCAGCCGTCTGGGCGTCCGGTTTGCCGCTTCCATGCTGCCCCTGATCTCTTATCTTCCCTACCTGGCGCACCGCTCGGGCTTAAGCGGAAACATCGCCGAACTGCCGCCGCTGGGCTCCCGGTATTCGGCAATTATGCTTCTGGTCTGGTCGCTGATAATGCTGTCGGTTCTCCTCTGGCTGGCGCTTCGCGGTAAAATCTCGCGCACCGTTCGCTTGCTTGCCGGCCGGCCGGCGGTAACCCTGTCCCTGATGATCGCCACCTGGCTGGCCGTCTTCTTCCCGCTGGACGTGCTGAAAATCCATTACATGCAGGTTACTACCTTAAACAGCGCCGTCTTCCGCGAAGCAATGACGCACGTCCTGGACGGTCGCGGCTTTATGTACAGTCATCTGGAGCAGGCGACAGGATCAACAATTTACGGCGTCCACATCAATGTTATTTATTTGCTAATAACGCCACTCTTCCGGATTTTCCCCGATTACCGGTGGATGCTGTTTATCTCCGATGCCGCCCTGGCTCTCGCCGCCTGGCCCCTCTACAAGCTGTCGCGGCGGCATTTTACACCAAGCCTGAGCCTGATGTTCTCGGCAATGTATCTCCTCCTCCCTATCATCGCCGCGCAGCCGGGCCGGTCGGACATTTCCGAAATACGTTTCATGCCCCTGTTTTTCTTTACCGCCCTGTACATGCTTGAGACCAAGCGCTTTTTGTGGTTCCTGGCGGCGGCGGCGCTCCTTTTAAGCATCCGGGAGGATATGGGCATCTTCGTTGCTTTTTTTGGCATTTACGCTCTGATGCGCCGCTATCCGTTAAAGTGGATTCTGGCGCCTCTGGCCGCAGGATCGCTTTGGTTTATCGCCAGCGTCGATTACGTGCTCCCTCATTTGAGCACGACTGGAACTACCGTCAGGTCAACAATACGCTATGGAGACCTGGGCTCCACCGGTAGTGGCATTGTCAAAACGCTCCTCTTCAAGCCTTGGGTGGCCGTCCGCGTAATTTTTTCCGACGCTTCTCATATTGGCGCCACATATGGCCTGCTAATTGGGTTTGGCGCCTTGATCCCGCTGCTGTCAGGAACGGTCATTTTTGCCATTCCGGCTGTAGCAGAGGTGCTGTTACAGCAAAGAACCGATCTGGTTAACTTTATGGCTGTACCCTCCGCGGCCGCATTAATGGTTGCGTTAATCTATGGCCTGGCGCGGCTGGATCGCGTCGCCGTCAGACGCTGGAGCGCCGGCAAAGGCAAGGTCGCCGCAGTCGTGGGCGCCGCGGTGTTTTTCATTGGCCTGGCGCCATTTCATACCTGGTTTAATCCGGGAATTTACCGCTCGCGTTATAACTACGACGCTGCCGTTGCCGCTTTTGACAGGGTTCCGGCAAACGCGAGCGTGCTGCTCCCGGAATTTATGCTGATCGATAGCACCCCTGCTCAAACAGTGAGTGGATATCATCAAATCGAATATCAGCAGGACGTTGACGGCCGCGCCATTGTTAACGAGGATTACATTATCCTCGACGAGCGAATCCCATCACTAATGGGGGACACGCGTTACTACCAGGGTTTGCTGAAAGTTGCCGGCTACTTGCGGAATTCACCCGATTACCACAAGGTCTTTGAGCGGGATGACATCGCGCTTTATACGAGGAATGGTCAAAAATAAATTTAGGCCGATCCACGGGGATAATTCATGGATTGGTTTCCCGGCAAAGCGAAGGATCTAATTTTTAAAAATTTGATATCATGGTCTAGTTTTGCCATTAATTGAATCCATGTAGGCATCGAATCTCTCCACGAAAAGATCCCAGTCATACTGCTGAACGTTCTCCACGCCGGCCTCGCCCAGCCTGCGGGTTAGCTCCGGATCGCCGGCCAGGCGGGCCATCGCCTCCGCGAAAGCGCCCGGCTCCGGCGGCACCAGAAAACCGGTTTTGCCGTCGATGATGCTTTCCGCTGGTCCTCCCTGCTTCACCGCGATTACCGGCTTACCAAAGCCCATCGCCTCCAGCGGCGTCATCCCCCAGTCCTCGTTGAGGCTGGGGAACAACAGGCAATAACTTGAGCGATAGGCAGAAATAAGCTCCGCCTCAGTGGGATCGCGCTTAAAAATCACGTCCCCGCCGCTACCGGCAATATGCTTGAGCTCAAGCAGATAATCTTCACTGCCCGCCTCCACCAGCCCGGTGATCCGCAGCTTAAAATCGTCAAACTCCGTGTGACGGCGCTTGAATTCGTGGAAGGCCTCGATAGCCAGCTCCAGATTCTTCCACCACTTGATGCGTCCCACCACAACGAAGTATCTCTGATACTCCCAGGAGGGCACCATGCAGCTGACATCCAGGCCGGGAGAGAGCACCTCCACTCTATCCGCCGGTGCCAGCCTGGCCTTGAGGATACGGCGCCGCACCTCCTGGCTGTTGCAAAAAACATGTTGGTAGTGTTTCCAGGCCTGCCGGTCCATAAATTTAAACGTTTCTGAGAACAGAAAAAACCTCGTTCTCATTTGTGGATTCTCGTCCAGATATCTTCTGCGAATAAACGGGTCATGTATTACTTTTAAGGGAGTATGACAATAGCAGATAATTGGTTTAGCGTGATTGCGAAAAGTGATAAAGTCGCCCAAACCTTCTGACGAGACAACCAGCACATCGAAATCAGTCAGATCGATTTTCTCCTTTATGATTGTCAGGGCTGCCTTGCCGACGGCCGAATATCCACGGTTAACTGGCACCCGGGAAAGCTCGACTATTTTCAGGCGGCTGAACTCTGGATAAGTCTGATCCGGAAAATAATGGCTGGTGAAGATTGTCCAATCATGGCGGCTGCGGCTCACCAGCTCCAGGATCATGCGCTCGACACCCGAGCGAAGATACAGCCACGGATAGTACAGCGCTATCCTCATTCGGTGCTATCCGGTTGAGTCCCCGTAAACATCCGTTTTAACTTCCTCAGCCCGGAGCCCCTTCCGATCATGCCCTGGGCCGTCCACCCTAGTGCTTTGATTCCATAGCCAAACCAGACGATGGAGCGAAAGATTATCGTATCAACTGGTCTGTGATATTTTGCATAAAAAGCAACCATGCTTGATGCGTGCGCCCCCACCGCCCTGCCGTTTTGCCGCTTCATGCTTTCACCGCCGTAGTGGTTCACGGCCGCCGCATGTACGTAGCCAATTCCCCAACCGGCCCTTTTGATCCGGTAACACCAGTCCACATCTTCAAAATACATAAATGAATCTGCATCAAGAACTCCCACTCGAGCCGCCGCGGCGGGCCTCGCCATCAGTGCGCAGCCGCTCAGCCAGTCGATGCCGGGCGCATCCGTGCCGGTCCGGGGCTCATAAAACTCAAGCGACCTGGTCCGGCCCCGCTTTACCCGGGAGGGCAGAAAAAAATGAGCCAGCGCCCTGGGAATGGACGGAAAATACCCTTTCGATTTCAATTGCGGGGATCCGTCCAGGTTCAGCACCTCCGGACCACACAGACCAATGCTTTCATTTTCATCCATGAAAGCAACCAGGCGAGGAAGCGTATCCCGGTACAGAATCGCATCACTGTTGAGCAAGAAAAGATATCGGCCCCTGGAGGCTTTTATGCCTTGATTGCTCGCCCGGGAAAAACCGAGGTTTTGAGGATTTTGAACGAGCACTGCTTCCGGAAACTGTTCCGATATAGCAGCGACGCTCCCGTCGGTGGAACCATTGTCAACCACGATCAACTCGACCCCCAAACCGGCGCCGGACTCCCGCACGCTTTGAAGGCATTTGAGAAGCACGTCCCTCAGATTCCAGTTAACGACGATTACTGAAACATCGATCCTCACACCCCAAAAGGCGCCATCCCTTGATGACCCGCTAGTGTTCACATAACTATGTTAACAGCCAGCCTCGATTGCGTCCAGAGTCCCGTACTCATTGTCAATGACTTTTCTGGTGGTGGGGATTGAGATGGGATGGTATCATCTTTTTTAATAATACTTTTCTGCGCCCTAGCCGGACCGCCCGACGCCATGAAGGAAAATCCAATCAACGACTACTGGCACAGCGCCAAGATCCTGACCGGCATCCTGTCAGGACGCGTCCTGACAGGACCCCGATCGGTCCAGGTTAGCATAGTCGACAACTGTAACTACCGGTGCGTAATGTGCTGGGAACATTCTTCAGAGATCAGCGGCGGGGGCGCCGACGACCTGGCCCGCAATTATCATGCCGGCAAGAAGAACAAGGCCAAGGTGATGGATTTTGAAGTCTACGAGGCCTTTATCCGCAACCTCCGGAAAACCGGCGGCCGCGACATCAGCTTTGCCGGCATTGGCGAGCCGCTGCTTCATAAACGCATCGTGGATGCCGTAGAGCTGGCTAAATCCCTTGGCATGCGCGTTTGGATCACAACTAATGGCTCCCTGCTTCAGCCCGATCTGATGGCGGAACTGGCCCATGCGGGGCTTGACGATTTAAATGTCAGCATAAATGCGGGCGCCGCTCGGGAATACGGCCTTTTACATGCCGGCCAGGATGTCAAACAGTTTGACAAGATCGTCGCTAACCTGACCTGGCTGCGGGATTATAAACGCAGGTCGGCACAGGAAACGCCGCGGCTGATGCTTTCCAACGTCATCTGCAACCTAAACAGTCATCGAGCCTTTGACATGATGAAAACTGCTGTGAGCATAGGCGCCGATGCCATCAGTTACCGGCCGATTGACATTTTCCAGCAGACGTCGAAATACGCCCTTTCTCCAGGCGACAAGGAACGGCTTGCAGGGCAGTTTCTCTCCGCCGGCAGGCTGGCCCGCGACAGCGGCATTACAACCAACATCGACTCGTTTTACCAGCTGCTGGAGTTGCGCGCTTCGGGCACAATCCCCTCTCCATGCTTTGCCGGCTGGCTTTTCCCGTTTGTCCTTGCCAATGGCGATGTCACTTATTGCTGCGTCAGCCGCCAGGTACTTGGTAATTTGGCGGAGCAAAGCTTTGAATCGATCTGGTTTGATCCGGCGCGGCGCGCTTTGAACGATGCCGCCGTAACCATGCACAAGACCCAGCGGCCGCTCCCCAAGAGCCGCTGTCTGGGTTGCGAGCAGGCTCTTGCCAGCTCGCGCATATACCGATATCTGTGGCCGCGGTGGGGTGGAGCAGCTTAAGTGAAAAAGAGGATTAAATCATCAACCGCTTCTTAAAAAATTCCATAATTAAGGAAAATTTCTTTGTTTTTGTTTTATTTGCTGCGGCAGCATTGCTTTCCTATTTTACGATCTTGAACAATTCGCCGGTTGCTGATGACTTTGGACACCTAACCCGGGTTAGCAACATACCTGCCACACAGCTATGGCGTTTGATGACTGTCCAATCGCCTCTCTTCATCCGCCCGATTCCCTTTTTGCAGATCTGGATATTTTACAAGTTTTTTGGCATGGATTGGTTGCCATCGCACTTGGTCAATGTCCTTATGCATGCCGGCGCCGCGCTGGCGATTTTTTGGTTACTGAAAAAAATAGGCGCCGCGGCTCTTACGGCTTTTTTAGCAGCAGGTCTTTTTTTATTGACACCGTTGGCGACCGAGGCAGTGACGTGGACCGCGGGCAGATTTGACGTTTGGTGTTTGCTTTTCCTGATTTTGGCCCTGGGCGTATATATTATCGCAATCCAAAAACAGAGCTTGCTGGTATTTTCCGGCTCGATGGGGCTCGCTTTAATAGCCCTGTTCAGCAAAGAAACTGCGATGATCCTGGTGGTCCTCTTGCCAGCCCTGGAGCTTCTATATATTTTTTATAACTCCCCTCATGTGGTGTGGAAATCTGTTATTCGCGGCCCCGGTTTTCGACAGACAATATTTAGGCTTTTCATTTTCTTTATCATCTTTGCTGCATTTATTGCAATGCGCTACGAAGTCATGGGCAGGATGGGCAATTATCGGAATGCAGTCTTTTTTGGCGTGCCGCATATCAGAACTTCTGCCCGGACTCTGCTAACCCTATGGGCGCCGTTAGATATTCTTGAAGTCTCGAGCAGGGCAATTCAAGCCTTGCGAATTTACACTGCGATTATATTTACTGTTTCGGTGATCGTTGCCATCACGCGCTGGCGTCATGGTTCGCCTGGGGCCCGCCGTGCCTTTCTTTTTTCATGCATATTCTTCTTCTCTTCATTGCTGGTGGTGTTCCAATCCGCTTTTATCACAGGGCTGACTAATTATCTAGGAGACAGCCGTTTCTTTTATATACCAGCTGCCGGCCTTTACGGAATCATGGTTATCGGCTTGCTTGAATTCGGCTGGAAAAAAAGATTTTGGCAAATTGGTACAATTCTGGCAATTATCATCCTTGTGCCTGCTTTTATCTGGGGAATAAACAAGAACAATCAAGCCTGGCGGTATGCAGCTTCAATTAACGAACGCATAACTGACGAGACATATAAATTACTGCCGGACCCGCCTGCCAACGCAATCATATATTTTGACTATATTCCGAAAGACTGGGGCGGCCATATACTTGCAAACGGCGCCAAGGAAGCCTTGCGTCTCAAATATAACCGTCCTGCCCTTAACATACAGTACGCCTTTCCGCTTATGGTCAATCCACATGGCATACCCATGCTTCGAATCAACAACACCGATAACGGCTATTTATTTGCTTTTGATTGGAAGACTCAGAGGATAATCATGATCCATTTGCCCAAATCTGCCGTGGCAAACTGATCCTGCCTTTGCCGGCGACGGCATGCTTTTCTAATCAACAACTCGCTGATATTCCCCATCTTCATCCATTGCGGGATTTTCCCGGTGCGGAGCCGGTCCGATCTCCTGTTCGACGATCACCAGCGGCCTCTTTTTCACCTGCTGATAGATGCGGCCCAGATACTCACCGATAATCCCCAGAAACAGCGCATTTAGACTAATCGCAAGCAGAATGAGAATAGTCATGGTTGCGAAACCGGCGGGCCAATCTGCGCCAAAAAATAACTTCCCTGCCAGGTACCCGATAGTTCCCAGAAATGTTAGAACCGAAATTATCAAGCCGAAGAAAGTGGCTATTCTGAGGGGGACGATGGAGTGGTTAAGAATTCCATCCACGGCCAGCTTGGTCATCTCCCGCCAATTGAACTTGCTTTTGCCCCGCTGACGATCCGGCCTTTCGTATTCAATCCCCACCTGCCGGAAACCCATCGCGGCTATCTCGCCCCGCAGATACGGCTGATAGTCGTTGAATTGCTTCAAAGCCTCGAGTATCTTTCTGTCAACGAGACGGAAGTCACCAGCATTATGGGGAAGACGGTCTTCGCTCAACGTATCTATCAGACGATAAAATAATCGCCGCACGCCGCTTTTAAGACGACTCTCCTGGCGGGAGTGGCGGATGCCAAAAACATTCTGATATCCCTGCTCCCACTTTGCGATGAACCGCGGGATCATCTCAGGCGGGTCTTGCAGATCGCAGTCGATTTGAATGGCCGCGTGGCCGCAGGCGTTCACCAGTCCGGTATATACTGAGCGCTGAAAACCCCAGTTTCGCGAGAAACGCAACACCCTGATCCTGTCATCCGCCTTGGCCAGCTCAGCAAGTTTTTGGAAGGTTCCATCAGTGCTGTGATTATCAGTAAAAAGAAGCTCGAAACGATACCGGTCGCTTAAGGGATCGATGACGCCGCAAACTCGCTGATAAAAGGAAAAAATATTTTCCTCTTCGTTTAATACGGGCACTGTAATCGTTATCAGTTTAATTGGTTTATCCATCCTTCTTCCCGGCAATCGCATACTGCGCTCCCAGGGGGAGCCAACCCAGAAAAGATTCGAGCGGACGCAGCCATCGAAGCTGGCCGGGAAAGAAAGAAATATAATCCCGGGCGCTGATCCGCATTCCCCCTCTCAAAAGATATCCGGCTGTCTCCGCAGGAGCCAGCAATTTTGACCCCTTGTCAAATTCGCACCGGTCGACGATCTTGCGCGTCAATGGGTTGAATGGATTGTGCTCAAAAATAACCATCATCCCCGAATGTGAAAGCCGGTGAGCAAGGTCGCCGATCGTATCACTGCGGTCCGCTAAGCCAATGTGGTGCAGTACATTTGATAGAATGATTATGTTGTAGTCAGACCCAATGTTTGAAATGTCATCAGTAAATAAGCCGTCGATTTTGAGCTCTTTGTTTATTTTGGCTATGCTCAATGGCGATATATCATAGCCACCGATCTTCGCCAAAGGGAAATGCTTTGCCAGACATGCAACGAGCAATCCAACCCCACATCCGTAATCAAGGATTTGACCCCGATACTCCGTCGGAAGAAGCCGCTCCAGGTAACAGGCTTTATACTCCGCGAAGTAATCAGAAGATTCTCCTGTAAATTTTAGACATTTGTCAAGTTCTTGCTGGTAACTTGCTGAGTATTTGTCAAAATCGGCCATCTTCAATCACATATATTCTCATCCACACCCAAGACTAATTTTGCTGTCCATTGCAGCTACCATTTGTGTAATTCCTTCCTCGAGGTCAATTCTCGGGCGCCAGTGTGTTGCGCTCTTGTACAGCCTGTTATCACCGACAAGCCACATCGGCTCATCTTTACGGTATTCGCGCTCGCCCATCCTTAGAATTTGTCTCGGTTTATTCATCAACCGCGCAACCAATACGGCTACTTCTGCGACGCTCACCGCTTTGCTGGAACAGATATTGAAGACATCACCTTGCTTGAAATCGGACCTCTCCACCGCAGCCATAAATGCAGCGGTAACATCATCAATATAAAGCAGGTCCCTGATTTGCTGGCCTCCTGTGAGATCAGCTTCTAGATTGTTTTTTAACCTATTGATCAAGTATGGTACAAGCCGCTCCTGACCCTCACCGTTTCCGTAAACACCAAATAGCCTCAGCGTTATCATCGTTATGCCCAAATCCGCTGCCAGCGCGTTTCCTAAAAGGTAGCTTGCCGCCTTGGCGGCGCCATACAATGAACAAGGACGCAGAGGATCTGCTTCTTTTATAAGCACTTCCCCAGCTGGCGGCGCATACTCGGAACAGCTCCCGGCATGCACGAAAATCCTTAACGGCCAGGCAGATGTTACCTGCAACAGCGCCGAAAGGAGTGACACGTTGCCGTTGATCATCAACAGGGGATCCCGCTCGCTCCGCTTGACGCCATATGAAGCCAGGTTTAATACGACTTGCGCTGACAATCCATCGAGGCCAGCCGAAAGCGAATCGAAATCAAAAACGGGCACGGTCACAATATTAATTCCCCGGATGCGACTCAAGTTGACACGATTGGGGCTGTTTGGCCGTATCAGGCAGATGACCCGGTAGCCAGCGCCTGCCAGCCGCCGGGCCAGGGCGCCTCCAATAAAACCGCTGGCGCCCGTGAGGAGAATTGTTTCTTTTTTATTCACCGCTCAGCCGGCTGCTATATGCCATTATCTGACGCCCCGTCATTTCAGGAGCACCAGAAGGTTCTTCATGGAAAGAGCGGTACCAATCGACGGTTAAATCAATCGTCTCGCTGATATTGAGCACCGGCTTCCATCCCAGCCGGTGTCGCGATTTGCTGGAGTCAAGCTTCAGCAGGGGGGATTCCTGAACCGCTACCTCATCATCTCTAATTGTCAAAGTCCCTTGGCCCCATGAACTTATAAATTTTTCAGCCAGCTGCCTGACTGTCAGGTTTTCATTTTCTGATGGGCCGAAGTTCCATGCCTCTGAACAACCTTCGCGATTTTCTAAAAGATGTTTACCAAGTAACATATATCCTGTTAAAGATTCCAGCACATGCTGCCAGGGCCTGATGAAACCGGGGTTGCGCAAGACTACCGGCACCCCGCATGTCAGTGAACGCACAATATCGGGAACAAGCCTGTCTTTGGCCCAATCGCCGCCGCCAATCACATTGCCTGAACGGGCACTGCCGATACGAGCAGCATTTTCTCCACTGAAGAAGGACTTACGGTATGCCTCGGTGATGAGCTCGGCGCAGGCCTTGCTCGAACTGTAAGGGTCCCTCCCGCCCAACGAGTCATCTTCACGGTAACCCCAGATCCAGTTGCGATTTTGATAGCACTTATCGCTGGTTATCACAACGATGGCGCCGACAGCCGAACATCGCCGGGCAGCTTCCAGCAGGTGCGCCGTGCCCAGAACGTTGATAGCATAAGTCTCAACCGGCTCCCGGTAAGAGCGCCGAACGAGTGATTGTGCAGCCAGATGAAAGATTAATTCCGGCCGGGTTTTATTAATCGCAGCCGCTATGGAATCCGGGTTGCGGATATCACCATATATTGAATTTATTTCCTGCCCGGCGCCCATGATCTCAAACAGCAAGGGCTCGCCATCATTCGGAGGTAGTGAAAAACCGGTGACCGCAGCACCGGCCCTCGTTAGCCAAGACGACAACCATGAGCCCTTAAAGCCCGAGTGCCCTGTCACAAATACATTTCTACCACTAAAAAAAGACATTTTTCGAGAAAAAAGTAGTTACCAAAGCTGCCATTCGGCACGGCCACTGGCCCATAGTTTCTCCAGCAGAATCCTGTCACGCATCGTATCCATTGGTTGCCAGAAGCCATTATGTAAGAACGCCATCAACTGACCGGCGTGCGCCAGCTTCTCCAGCGGCTCCCTTTCCAGGGCGATGCCGTCCCCGCCAATGAAATCGAGCACCTCGCGCTGAAAGACGAAAAAACCGCCATTAATCCACCCTTCTCCGGCCTGCGCCTTTTCTGTAAATTTGCGCACCGTGTTTCCCTCGAGCTCCAGGCCGCCGAAACGCGCAGGCGGTCTAACCGCAGTGACGGTTGCGAGCCTCCCGTGCTGCTGATGAAATTCCACGAGCTTGGCAATATCAACATTGCCAACCCCGTCGCCGTAGGTGACCATGAAATATTCATCTTTGAGCCATTCTTTCAAGCGCAACAAACGCCCGCCTGTCTTGGTTTTACGACCTGTATCAATGAGAGCCACCTTCCATCGCGCTTCACATGGATTGATTACTTTCTGCGAGCCATCAGTCAGATCAACCTGCCAGTCGCTGTTATGCAGAAAAAAATTATGAAAATATTCCTTGATGATTTCTCCCTTGTATCCGCAAGCTATTAAAAATTCCTCGAAACCGAAATAAGCATAGATATTCATGATGTGCCACAGTATTGGTTTGCCGCCAATCTCAACCATGGGCTTTGGTCGAGTTGCGGTTGCTTCCGATAGGCGCGTGCCCCGCCCGCCAGCCAAAATCACAGTTTTCATAATCTGCCTGCCTTAGTTATCGCGAACATAAAGCCGAAGTAAATACGGAGGGAAGCTCATCTGCTGCTTGACATGCCATTGTGGTGCAAGTATTTTATATACGGCTTCTGCACGCTTGATGCGTGCGACCGATCCGTCTCCACCAAGAACCCACACCCTGCCCGCGTTGCCCATGTCGGTGATTATCCGTTGTTTCAGCTTTTTTCCTGAAAGCAGTTTTGGGAGGCCAAATTTATTGTCGGTGTCATATCCGTCCCAGACGATTCCAGGAGGATAAAATTTGATGCTGTTAATATTATTGATATAACCGCCTCGGAAATTCGGTCCGTCATGCAAATAATGATCAGCAGCCGTGGTGCATTCGGAAAGAGGATAGCAAAGAAGAATATCACCTTTTTGTTGCTCTGTGTTGATCGTTGACATAATTCCACGATAGTTATCATAGTAATAAACATGCAAGGACCATGCTGTAATACCAAATGAACCAATTATGGCGATTGAGCCAACTATTGCTCCTATTCTCCTGGGCATTGCGGCAAGCAAGATAGCCATCAGCAACAAGAAAGGAATAACGCCCCAGGCATAATAACGGACGCTTGTGTAATAGTTTCTTAGCAACTGGCTTATCACCGGTCCTGCAGTTGCAATCAAAATCAGCAGAACCAGTGCCAGAATCTTTCGATCCAGCACTCGGCGTCGAAAATCTCCGGAGAACCACAGCAGGGAGGGAAGCATTATTAAGGCGCCGGCAACGATCATATAAATAATTTTATTGGCGCCGGGAAAGCTTATGTCACCATTATTCAAGGGCAAGATGAATCCCATCATGTCAATCGGCCCATGAAAAAAAACGTCTTGAAGAACTGTCAATGGTTTGGGCGCGTTGAAGGAAATCCACCGCGCGCTTTCTATATTACTGATCCCCCAGAAAGCAACGATTAACGCCAAGATGAACTGACTCGTTAACCAGGATCGTAACCGCAAATGCTTTCTATCATACGCCGTAATGAAAAAAATGACTTCGCCAATGACCACAAATAAGCCGTAAAAATGCGCAAAGAGAACGGTAGCGGTTGCCACAACATACCCAGTCCAGTTCCGCCAGCCGCCTCTATTCATGCTGCGTACGAAAAAGTAAAGTGAGACGGATGTAACAAGAATGTCTAAGGACTTATCGGTGGCTTCGCGGGAATAGTAGTACAAGAACGGTGAAACCGCTGCCAGCGCCGAAGCCCAAAGGCCGGCTCGTCGGGAAGCAAATTCCTTTCCCAGCAGGTAGATGACCCCAATGGTAGAAACGCCACAGGTGAATGAGATTGTCCGTATCCAAACATCATTCGAACTGACAGACAACCATAGAGAAGTGAGGAGGTTATAAAGCAGGGGATGTCCGGACGCAGCGCCCTGAGCAATCATCTCTTTTAATGGCAAGCCGCCAGCCCAAACTGTAAACAGCTCGTCAAACCACAGACTTTCGCGACCAATGTATAAAAAACGCAGAGCAGCGCCAGCTATAATAATAGACGGCAGAAGAATAAAAGAGTAAAATCTGGTTCGTTTTATTGACATTTCATGATAATAATAGTATATGGTATATGAAGCACTTTGGTTGCAATTTCTGTTTTTACATCTGCAAAATGATAATTTGCAAGTTCAGCGTATTCTTCTTCAGTCCTGACAAAATTTCCCCTGTCCAGTTTCAGGATTAATTTCGTCATCAAAGTCTGCTCCCTTGTAAAACAACCATCAAATGTAATTAATTTTCCCCCTTTGATTAAAAAAGTTCTTGCGAGCTCAAATAGCCGCACTGCCTGATCATCTGGTAAATGATGCAAAATACCAAAAGCCAGGATAATATTAAAAGAGTTTTTCTCGATTATATTATCGTTTAATAAATCATCATTTATGTCATCACAAAAGAAATATCCACGATCCTTGTAATGTTTCTTCGCTGATTTAATATAATTTTTGTTGTTATCAAGTCCTGTATAGTTAACATCTTTCGGCAGATATTCAAGGATATCAGCAGGACCGCAGCCCATATCCAGTATCCTGTCACCCGGTCTTATTCCCAGTCTTTCAACTGCTTTAATTCTCGCTTGCAAAGCGCCGGTTAATTTCTGAAAAGAAGAATATAAGAAAGAGCTCTCGAGCAAGAATCCACGCATATAAGATAAGATCCTGGTGCAGAAAGTCAGCCTGAAGCTGCCTGTTTATGCCCGGTATCACGCCAGCCGGTGAGAAGACAGACTAAAACTGTCAACGCATCCTCACGGCTCTAAGGCACAGCAGAGGCTTCTGAAAGGATTAAAAATAACAAGCTCAATAAAACAACCCATCACCCATGCCGAATAGGCTAGTGTTAATTACATTAAACGGTTGTCAAGAGATTGGCAAGAACAGAACGATGAATTCCTCTTCAATTATTACGGCAATAATGGCTCTGCGCATCAAACTTTCAGATCGGTGAATTTATGGTGTGTATATATAATTCTTCGACTCGTTTTACCATTTTTTCTGCCCGAAACCGGCGCTCCCACAGCTGCCTGGCCGCAGCACCCATCGTTTCACGCTCCTCTTCGTTAGCCAGCAGCTTTTCCATAATATCCGCGAGCACCCTGGCTTCGCCCGGCGGTGCCAGCAAGCCCGTCTCGCCGTTCCTTACTATTTCCGGTATGCCGCCGGTATTGCTCGCCACCACCGCCCGGCCGCACATCGCCGCCTCCAGCAGCGTCAAGGGCAGGCCCTCAGAGAGGGAAGGAAGCGCAAAAAGGTCCGCGGCGGCAATTATCGCCACGGCGTCGGCGCGCCGGCCGGCGATGATCAATCTTTCTGCCAGCGGAGTTGCTCCTGATCGACGCTGAAGCTCAGCTTCCATAGGCCCTTCACCCACCATGACAAAACGGGTATCGGGTAGACGCTGTGCAACTGCCGCAGCGGCGTCGGCAAATAAGCCGGCGCCCTTGTGATAAGCGAGCCGGCCGACAAACACCACCAGCCTACTGTCCGGCCGGCAGCCGAGCTGCTGGCGCAACTCCTGTAGCTGTTGTTCGGCAAAATTCTGCTCCTCAATTCCGTTGTAGACTATTTTAACTTTTGATGCCGGTATCCCCGCGTGCTCGATCAGGTCACGTCCGGTTGCTTCGCTGACGGCAATGAACCGGTCTGCCAGGTGGCCGGTGAGCCTGTCCATGCTGTTGTATTTGAGCCGGCGCAGACGTTTGTGTATACCGCCAAACTCTTGCTCGTGGCCAAGGACAAACTGGGTGAAGGATCCATGCGCTGTTGACACCAGGGGGACGAAGCTATTGCCGCGAAGCGCCAGCCCGGCAAAGAGGTGCGCCCGCGGGCCATGACTATGGACGAGGTCAGGATGGCGCTGAGCGACAGTGTCCCTGACAAACCTCCCGGCCCGCAGCCATGTCAATGGATTTGCGTTAATTTTGCGCCCCAGCGCCGGCGCGATAGCTACCGGGAAGCCGTCCGTTTCAAATTTTTTAATCATGGGGCCATCACTCATGCTCAGGATCTCAACCTGATGCCCGCGCTCCCTTAGTCCTCGCGCCAACGTCAGCACATGCAACGGCAAACCGCCGTAGTCAGCGTTGGCCGGTATCTGGATGATTTTCATCGTTTCCTAATTTGGGCAATCATATAAGGGTTTACCCAAGTAGTCAGAAAACGGCCCGGCATATTGTTTATCCAGATGCCAGCCAGCCTGCCAAAAGGTCTCAGCCAACCTGATTTGAACATATCAAGCGCAAAATATCCCCGCACCGGCAGCGGCGTGAACTCGTTCATGCTGTCTGGCCCACAAAATAACTGTCTCGTTTCGCTGTAGGAAAGCAGATGATATTTGCCCCAGATGCGATGTATATTAAGATGCGTTCTTTGATAGATGGCATCGCGAAGCTGCGTTGTCAAATTTTGAGGGCTATGCACATCTTTTACAGTGTGCTGTGGGTCCACCGGAAAACGCTTGTTGGGGCAGGTCACCAGAATACGGCCCCCTTGCCTGGTGACGCGTAATAACTCATCAGCGTATTTCTGCCGGAGGCGGTGGAAATCTTCCATCATGGTGAACTCCCCGCCTAACGTTCCGATGTGCTCGATAACACCGAGCGAAATGACGCTGTCGAAATAACCGTCCGGGAAAGGCAGACGGACAGCGTCGCTGATGAAAAATCTTTTCGGACTTAAGCCGCGCTCCTGCCAGAACCTGGCGAGACAAGGCAGATCAATTCCATAGGCATCAACCCCCTCAGCAAGCAGCCTGCTGACCGTGCGGCCAACCCCGCAGCCGACATCGAGCACACGGTTTACCGGTTCCCGCCTGATAAAGGGAAGGATATATTCTTCATCAAGCCGGACAGCGCCACTGTCTTCCTGCCGTTTCACATGATCGTCTGTGGTTGATTCCAAATCATGAAGATCAGACTTGATGACAAATTCAGTATAGCCGTGGCCTTCCGGCAGATACGTCCACCTACAGGCCTGGCACTGCAGGCTTCCGGCAGACCCTTGCAACGGCTTATGACAAAGCGGACAGACTATCATATTTGTCATAATGATTTTCCTGCCGCTCAGATACTTGAGTCAGAGCACGCAACATTCCCGCGATTAGCCAGAAAACCACCATAATCGGCCAGATCATCAGGTTGCTGGTAACGACACCCTCGATCAAAACTGCCGCCATGCTTGCCGCTAACGGCCATCCCCAGGACCGCGTGAACCCGCTTGCTTTTATTGTCTTAAATCCTTTGCTGCCAATCGACCAGAAGGCACCGGCAATTAAAATAGTTCCAACCAGGCCTTGTTCCACTATTACCGTCATGTACAGGTTATCAATCGCCGTAGGACGGTTCTTAAGATTGGGCGCCGGATTCACCCGAAAGATCTCTGCATTTCCCTGGTATAAACCTGCGCCAAACAACGCATTTGCCAGAAATGTTCGGGGTACTCGCTCCCACATATACTCTCGCGGTTTGATACTCTCACTTGTGCGTGCCTTGGATATAGTTCCGGCCTGCACTGTGGAATAGAAGATCGATGTGAAGAAACCTATGCCCACAGCCAAAACCAGCATCAGTATTAGCAATCGTCTGGAAAGGCCGCGCCGGCGCCAAACCAGCCAGCCCAGTCCTGCCACAGCCAGTACCAGCGCTGTAATCCATGAGCCTTTGCTATAGGTCGCGAGTAACGCCAGAAATACCAGTAGAATGGCCGCACCCCAAAGCGTCGTTCTTACTTTGCCCGCCGCACGTAAAAAAAAGAAGATTAGAAATGGCGCTACTTGAATCATGAATATGCCCAGCACGTCAGGTTGACCCAAAGTGGAACTGCTGCGATGGTAACCCGTGCCCGTAAACGGCAATAGGCTTTTCTTGATGATGCCGCCGTAAAGTACGTTATCTTTTAAAACAAACTCAACCAGTGCATAGGCGGCGGCGATAATGCCCATCGTTACCAGCATCCCGAACAGGACCTTCAAGCGGTTCTGGCCGACCATCGCGGCACCGTAATAAAGCAAGATTATGTATCCTCCGAATGCCAGCGCCAGGCCCAGTTCGTTTCCGTTTGTTGCCGTCATGGACCCCCGGATGACAACAAAAGTTAAAGCCGTAATCAAAAATAAGTCGATGGCGCCCCAGCTCAGTCGGGAACGATTCTTGACCACAAACCAGGCAATAGCGGGCGTCGCCAGGACAAACTCCAACGCCAAGGGACTGACACGAATCGGACCCGCGTGCAAAGCCACGTTAACGGCTGTGTCCGGATAGGCCAGATTCCCCACTACCAAAAGGCCCAGCGAGACCAGCGCCGCCAGGTTCAAACGGCGGTTATTGCCGCTAAGGGCGGCGCCCTCGCCTCTGAGATCTTGAGCCAGATAACCCATGAGCGCTCCTTACCCCTCACCTGCTCCCGGGAGCCTCTTCCGGACCAAACGCAGCACCAGTTTGTCCTGGCCTGACAGCCCCAGCGCCATCGTAACCACCAGATAAACAGCCGCCATTACCACCGCCTGAAACGCAATCCGGACGATGCCACCGCCGCTACGTATCCATAGCTCCATCATCAGGACCGCAGCCGCAGCAGCCGCAGCCGCAGCCAGCGGCTTCAAATATCCGTAGTCATAAGCATGGATTCTCATGAGCAGCCAGACCTCCGCCGCCCGCATCATGTTTATTGCCGCGGTTGCCGACGCGTTTGCAATCGCGGCGCCGATCAGGCCATACCTGGGAATCAATATCAGGCATACGGCAATGTCAATTATAAGTGTGAACGTGATGTTCACCAGTTCCAGTCTGGACCTGCCAGACATGATCACCATCGAGCCGGCAGGCCCAGCGACGGCGTTAATCAGCTGCGACAGCGCCAGGATCATTAGCGCGGCGCTGCCGGAGTTAAAACCATCGCCAAACATCTTCATTACCGGGCCCGCAAAAAGAAGCTGAAGCAGCACCAGGGGCAAGGATAAGATAAAGACCCACCTGGTCACGGTCTTGTAGAGCGCGCCCAATTCCCCCGCCCGGCGTTTGTTGTAAAGATCAGAGATGACAGGCATAAACACCGTGGCAAAAGCCAGGAATAAGGCCGAGCTGGCGACGCCGACGCGCAGGGCCGCGCCGTAGTAGCCAACCTCGGTTGAGTTGCGCAGAAAGCCCAGCATCAGCAGGTCCACCCATACCAGCACCATTCCCAGTATGTTCGAAAACGCAAGTGGCAACGAGTAACGAAACAGGCGTTCTCTTGGTTGACGAGTCGGTCGTTGCGCGGTCTGCATGTCCGCGCCCATTGGCAAAACCTTGATCGCAAACATCATCGACATGAGCGTCGCGATGACCAGAGCGGCCACGTTCGCCCAGATGACCCCGGCCAGGCCGGCGCCCGCAACCAGCAAGGCAGCCGTGAGGAGAAATTTGATAAACTGTTCGCCGATGTCACGGCTGTAAACCTGGTAGCGCATCCAGTGAAGACCCTGGGTCGTGGCGTTAAACAGTTTTGCCGCCGCCCAGAAGGGTATAGAAATGGCGAAGATGCGCAGGGCCGTCACCGCCGCCGGATCGCCGCCCATCAGCCGGGCCGCTACAGAAGGCGCCAGAAATATGGTAGCAACCATCAACGCCACACCTATAGGTACCGCGGTCAGCAATGCGATGGCCAGCGTTCGGCGCGCCCTCCGGAATCTTGCTTCCCCGGCGTAAAGGGAAACATAACGAACCAGCCCCAGGTCAAGTCCGACAACACTGGCAAGGCCGAGGATATTCCCGATTGTCACGATGAGAAAATAATAACCCAGCGCGCTCACCTGAAGCATCCGGGCCAGCATCACGGTGTATCCGTAGGCCAGGACAGTCCGGCTGGCCGTCCCGGAAAGATTGATCATAGCGCCCTTGGCGATACGTGGCAGATAGGCAGGAGTTGCTTCCGGCGCCAGCAGCTGCCCGTCGAAAAGGTCATCCATCGGCTGCGGCTCTACGTCTGACGAGCTCATGCCTGTCCGTGCCGTGCCTTGAGCAGTAACGAGCTCAGGCCGCGAATATGATCCGGAGGCTCAGCCTCAATGCCGGAGCCAATAAAAACAAAAGCGTCATCGTGAGTGTGCATTCCTGACAGCACTCCCCGCTCCTTAAATACTTCCGTGGACATTCGCCCTTTAAGATCATATCCCCGGCGTGGCACAGCCACGAGATCGGGACCAGACGCTACCAGCGGCCCCTCAAAAAGACTGCCGCCGGTCTCTACCCGCTCGACCACGGGTTCATCGATCTCAGGATCCAGCAGCGACATCAGGTATTGCTCTACTTCGTCGGCGAGGCCGGCGGCATCGCCGGCGTTCACCCTGCCGCCGGGCTCCCGTCCCTGGCGGTTAAAATAAATCCTTCCCGGATCCAGGCAATAGGCAAGCGTCTTTTCCGGGATGACATCGGCGATGGTTTTCGCGTCCGGGCCCAGCGCCAGCAAGCCTTTTTCCTCAAGAAGCCTGTTTGGAAAAACTTCCTGCTTGATACCGCAAAAGCCATGGTCGGAAAGCATGAACAGGGCCGCTTCATCCGGTATCTCGGAGACAAACTCGCCAATGATCTCATCCAGACGGCGGTAATAACGCAAAAAATCATTTTTATAAACAGGATCATTCTCTTCATAATGGCGCCAGAAAAAATGATGCAGCCGGTCGGTGCCGGTAAAGACGTTCATGAAGAAATCCCAGCGCTCCCGCGCCCAGAAATGGAGCATCGCTTCCCGACGTTTCTCGAGGGTTTCATGCAGATCTTCCAGCAGGATATCAAGTGACTGGTGGCCTTTGGCGGCGTCAACATCGATCCGGTAGCCAGAACTTCGTAAATATTCAAGGGCATCGGCGGGATAAACAGCCCGTTCCAGACTCGGCGCCACAAACCCGGAGACGAGGACTCCATTGAGGGCGCGGGCCGGATAAGTCGAGGGTACATTGAGGACGCAGCAGCGCCCCCCCTCCCCGCTGATCCGGTCCCACAGCGGCTCCGCCCGCACGTGTGAATAATTGGGAAAGTAAAGCTCCCAGGCGCCGGGCCGGCGGTCGGTAAAACCGAAAATCCCGTGCTCGCCGGGGTTGACACCAGTCATAAATGAGGCCCATGCCACGGAAGAAATGGTAGGGATCTCTGTATCCATCCGGGCCAGCTGCCCGCGGCTCCTTAGCTCAGCCATATGGGGCAGATTGCCGGCTTCAATCTCGCTTTTTAAAAAACTGTGCGGTGTCCCGTCCAGGCCGACCACGATCACCTGCCGGGCATCTTTCTTGCTGACGCGCATACTTATAACCCTACCTCCCTGGATCAGTACCCCCGAAACACTGCAATGTTCACTTAATTAGTTATAAATGATTTTAAAGTGAGACCTGGACTTAGTCAAAGCTTCCATCAGCCTGCCGGCATGAGGTCATGTTTCACTTTTTGCCAGCCGCCCCCGTCGGCCTATATATGGCAGCAGCCGGCGCATGATCCGGCTGAGCGCGCTCTGCCTGTCTTCGAATTTCCGCTCCAGCCATTCCAGCGCCGGCAGCTCCAGCGGCAAAGCGAAATTGTAATGCGCCAGCCGCCAGTAAGGCATCCTGCTTACCAGCGGCACCCGCAGGTTTCCCAGCGACAGCAGCAGCGCGTAGCGGGTAGCGCGGATAAAATCCTCCTGATCCCTGTCCGTGACCCAGGGGGCCCAGGGCAAATCGCGCTTCCGGTAAGTCCGGTTTAGCACTTCCCAGTCCTCCGTCCGCTGCGGCGGCACATACCCTGACTTAATCACCTCATCATACAGCGGCACACCTGGGAACGGCAGGAAGGTCCCCAGCGAAACCTGAATGCGGGGATGGATCCGCCAGAGCTTGAGACATGTTTTAACTGTGTTTATGACTTCCTGTCTGGTTTCTGTGGGATTGGCAAGAATCAGCGTTGCGGAAAATCTGATCTGAGGATATTTCGCCATCACTTCCACCCCCCTGATGATATCCTCGACGCTCTGGCCCTTGTTGATCAGTTTCAGGATGCGGTTGTTGCCGGATTCAATACCAAAACAGATGCCCTGACATTTTGTGTCCGCCAGTTTCCGCGCCAGCTCATCATTGATATACCCCACCCGGAATTCACCTTCCCAGGGAAGGTCCATCTTTTCCAGGATCTCAAGCGCCCGCTTCTTTCTGCCAAACAGGTTGTCGTCATAGAACCTGACGCCGTCAACGCCATAGCGCTCCTTCAGGCTTTTTAGCTCGTTGAGAACGAACTGCGTCGAGTGGCCCCGCCAGTGACCCCTGTTGAATCTGAGGTTGTAACAAAAGCCGCACTTGAACTGGCAGCCCCGGGAAGTGACGAAATTGATCACGCGCCGCCGGCCCCACATTGGCACCAGATACCTTTCGATGTCAATTAAATCCCAATCGATTCGGTACCGGTCCAGATCATCGATCAGCGGCCGCTCCCCGGTAAACATCAGGCAGCCGTCCTTCTTATAGCCGATGCTTTTTACTTCTCCCATGGCTCGCCCGTTTTCCAGGGCCGCCGCCAGCTCCACGGCGGTCTCCTCGCCCTCGCCCACGACAACCATGTCTACGAACGCTTCGGACAGAGTCTGCTCGGGCACCAGGGAAGCGTGGACACCGCCCCAGACAATCGGAGCGCTGGAGCGGGCTTTGATCTTGCGGGACAGCTCGGCAGAGAATTTCGTCTGGTTACAGGTGAAGGCGGAGATGCCGACAAACAGGGGATTTTTAGCCGCGATCTCCTCCGCCCGCCGCTCGATCTCATCCGGGGTGAAATGGAGCACCTCAACTTGATGACCGGCCTGCTTGAGAGCACCACCGACATAGAGAATGCCCAGGGGTGCAGTAGTGATAAATTCTGGTGCAGTGACACTGACAAGGATTATCATTTATGTTTCTTTCAATTCTAAATAGACTATCAATCCCTACCCTTGCTTTATCACAAAATTACAAATAGCCCAGGTTTTGCAAACGTTTCCTGATCTCTTCCTCGTCCTCTTCAGAATACACCCGGCCGCGGGAGCCGTGCTCCGCCTTCCCGTAAACAGATCTGCCGGGATCGGCGACAGCCGAACCGTCAACGAGGGCTTCCTCCAGCACGCGGCCATCCCATTCGGCCAGCATGGGGAGACCCATTAGACTGGCAACGGTAGGTGCTATGTCAACCATGCACGCGGTCCCCAGGCACGCCTTTTTCACTCCCGGACCATTCAGGACAAGGATGCCTTCCCGCCTGTGAGTGCCCGTATATGACAGACGGCCCAGCTCTCGCTGTGGCCTACAAATAATGTCTTCCTGCGCCAATTCTTCGCCCGTGTTGTATATGCCGAGGAACGCATAATCCCGCAGCTCAATGACCAGGTCTGGCATCTCGTTCATCAAAGGACCATGGTACAGTTCTTCGCCGCGATAAACTTTTGATACGAGCGGTTTGCCGTCTTCAGGATATAAAAGCTGCGACAGCGCTCTCTCCGTTTCAGCAATCACCGATTCCCGTTCGGCCTCTCCCTGGACAGGCGCCAGCGCGTTCCGTCCCAGGTGATTGATATAAAGACAACCAAACTGGGCAATGGAGAAAACACGCGTCTTGGTAAAATCGATGTCCTCAATCAGCGAGTCTACCCAGAGTCTCCAACGTTTGTCCGTATCATCGTGCCTCATCGCCCGCTTCAAGCTCTGCCTCGTTGCCCGGGGCAGATAATCCTGTAACTTGCTTTTGATAATCTTCGCCGATCGCCCCCTACTGCCCCGGCGCCGGAATTCAAGCAGCCCTGCCCTCTCAAGAAACCTGTTGAGACACACTTCGCTCTTCAACTCGCCAAAGCCGTGATCTGACATGATGACCAGGTCGCGCCCCTTTAGCCACTCCAGCCAGCGGCCGCCTATTCCCTCATCGATCCTCTCGTAGACCCCAAAGACAGCCTCAGCCCGCCGCTCGTCTCCGGCACGGGGTGCTCCGGCCATCACCCTGGCGGTTGAGTCCCAGAAGATGTGCTGAAAAATATCAGCCGACCTGAGGACCGCCACGAACAGATCCCAGTCATCCTGCTCCATCAGGTAGGTGATCGCCGCCATCTCGACCTCAAGGTGCGCCTGAAGCTGACGGATGCACTCAGCCTCGGGGTCGCGATGGTGCCTGGCCAGATAGCGGTAATCCACCGAAGATGAAATATCAAAATTTGGAATAGCATCAAGAATTTTTTGGCGCAGTTCGCTCGGATAGATCGATCTGGCATCGAATCGCGGCGCATCCATGCCCGAGATCATGATGCCGTTCAGGGGCGAAGCGGGATAGGTTACCGGCACGTCATAAACGCAGACCCGCCGTTTTTCGCCGCTCGCCAGCGACCAGAGTGAGGTTCCCCTGACTGCGCTGGCGTTCATCGGCTCCAGACGATAGGTGCCGGGCCGGAAGCGGAAGAAACCTACCGATCCATGCTTTCCCGGATTTGTTCCCATATAAAAAGAGCTCCAGGCAGCCGGAGTTATGGGAGGGTTGGATGACATTAAAGTGGCCCGGCTTCCTCGTTCCATCAAACCGGCAATATGTGGCAGCCGCCCCCGGGCTACCAGATGATCAATGACGGTGAAGGTGCCTCCATCGAGGCCGATGACGCAAACTTTTGACATTACGATTTAATATTGAGAGGAAGCAATAAGATTAGCTCATTCTGATTCCGGCCAGCTTGGTTCCGAAATTCTTAAGAACGGCTCTGTCGCTCTCATTCAGACCCATGGCAACCATGATTAAAACATAGAAGAAAACAAGGGTTAAGGCAAGAATTGCCAACTGTTTGAATCCGATGCTGCCAGGCAAAAATCTGCCAATGAAAAAAGTTACAGCCGCTGCCGCGAAACCGGCGAGGAGAGGCTTCACATAACTGCTGTCATAGGCAATCATGCGCATCAGAATCTTGATCTCGACAACTCTCATCAAGTTAACAAGCACCAGAGAAGTCATATTTGCGATGGCCGCGCCGTCCAGCCCGTAGCGGGGAATCAGCAAATAACATAAAAGAGCATCAATAAACAGGGCTGTCGTCACATTTGCCAGTTCGAGCTTGGACCGTCCGGACATGATCACCATAACACCGGCAGCGCCGGTGGCCGAATTAATCAGTTGACCTACCGCCAGAACAATTAAAGCGATTGTGCCCGCCGTGAAACCGGCGCCAAAAACTCTCATCACCGGCCCGGCAAACATCATCATTATGAGAAAGAAAGGAAAACTCAATGTAAATATCCAGCGGGTGACGGTAATAAAAAGACTGTTAAGCTCCGCCGCTCTGCTCTGGTGCCACAAGTCGGCAATCACCGGCGTGAAGACAAGTGAAAAGGCGGTAATGATCTTGGAACTAATAAATGAAACTTTTAGAGCTACCCCAAAATAGCCGACCTCCTTCGTGGTACCGAGCAGTCCGAGCATCAAGGTATCAACCTGAAGCCCGAGCGCCACAAGAATGTTGGAAAGAGCCAGCGGGTAAGAGTAACCGAGCATTGCCCGCGAGGGCGAACCGGGTGAAGCCAGCTGTTTCTTTGCGATTAAAACGTTTTGAGCATTACTCCCTTTTCGTGTCAATAGGAGCCAAGCGAAATAAAATGACATGACCGTCGCCACAACCAGTGCCGCCACGTTGGCCCAAACGACCCCAAAAAGGCCGGCACCGAGCATCAGCGCCACGGCGGAAAATCCCACTCTTAAAACCTGCTCGCTCATATCCCGCGCGTAGACCTGGTATTGCATCTTGTGCATTCCCTGGGTGGTCGCGTTGAATAATCTGGCGATCACCAATAAAGGAATTGACAGGGAGAAAATCCTGATCGCGCTCACCGATCCGCCGGCGCTGTCAAAAAAATGACGGCTGATAAAAGGGGCCTGCCAGGCAACGGCCGCCGCGAACACCAGACCCACGGGAGCTCCCACTAGCAGGCCGGTGGCAAGTACCTTGCGCGCCATCGCCAGCCTGCCCTCGCCGGCGTACAGCGCCACGTACCGGACAACGCCGTAATCAAGCCCCACAACCGCCGCCAGGCCCGCCAGGCTGATAATTGTCACCATCAGGAAATATTGTCCCACCTGGCTTACCGGCAGCGAGCGCGCCAGCAGGAAGGTGAAGACATAAACCAGCAACATCCGGGAAAAGATGCCTGTAAAGTTGATGATGGCGCCGCCGGCGACGTGCGGCAGGTAGGAGGAAAAAGCTTTCCGCTGAGAATGGTTATCCGGTTTGGTCACTTCTTGAATGTCAACTCTGCGGTTAAGTTACGCTTGCACTCGGAAGGGTAATACAGCATTCAATATTCAGGCTCTGTTCTTATAGTTTACTGATCATACAACTCGTTCAGGAACGGTTAATTGAGCATAAGTAACCGGCTCTGTAAAACGAGCGCAGCGGTTTAGAACCCGGCGAAAAAGATCGGTTCGCTGGCCTCGCCGGTTGAAC
>JACWAM010000004.1 GCA_014874265.1 Thermoleophilia bacterium
ACCAGACCAGAGAAGCAGCCAAAAGAGACATCATTTACTATCTGGAGATGTTTTACAACGCGAAAAGACTTCATTCATACCTGGGCTATGTCAGCCCCAGACAGTTTGAGGAAATGTGGTATCTTGGAAAAGCGGCTTAGCTGAGTGTCCATTTTTACCGGGCCATGTCAGTTGATGGCTAAGGAAGGCGGCAAGCACCCTTCTCGTCTTGCTAAGGAGCTTTACATGCTTGTCGGAATCGACATCATTGAAAACGGACGGTTTGCCCGGGTCCTGGCGCGTCGGCCGCGGCTGGCAGAGAGGGTTTTTACAAGGCGGGAGCGGGAATACTGCCTGTCGAAGCGGGCTCCGGCGAGACATTACGCGGCCCGGTTCGCCGCCAAGGAAGCGGTCGGCAAGGCGCTTGGCACCGGCGTGATTTCCTGGAAGGAGATCGAGGTGGTTAACTCTGGCAGCGGCCGGCCGCAGGTAAGCGTTAGCGGCGCCACGGCGGAAGTTGCCCGCCGCGCCGGCGCTGGCCCGCTGGAACTGTCGCTGAGCCACAGCGATTCAGTCTCGGTTGCAATTGTGGTAGCGAAGAGCGGAAACCTTAATATGTAAAGTGCAAGGAGGCAAGTTGCCTGCCAAACCCGAAAAGTCAACCGCAAAGCGCAAGCCGCCGAGCAAAAAGAGCCAAACCGCGCCAAACCGCCGGAGCGAAACTTTCCTCTCGCATTTGCTTCCGCTTTACACGGCGGCGCAGATGCGGCACACTGACGCCGCCGCGATCGAGGGCCTGGGGATTCCCGGCGTGGTTTTGATGGAGCGGGCCGGCATGGCCGTGGCTGAGTATCTGCTGGAGAATTTTTGTGATGAACACTGTTTTGTGATACTTTCCGGCAAGGGCAACAACGGAGGCGACGGTTTCGTGGCGGCGCGTCATCTGCTTGAGTCGGGGGCGGGCGTGCGGGTCCTGGCGGCGGCGCCGGCGGGAGAATATACAGGCGACGCTCTTGTCAACCTGAAGATTCTGAAGAAGATGGGGTTGAAGGTTGACCACGCGCCTGCGGCCGCCGTTCTGCGGCAGGCGCTGGCGGGTGACTGCGTCGTCATCGACGCCATCTTTGGCACCGGTTTTAGCGGCGAGCCGCGGGGGAAAGCGGCCGAGTTTATCAGCGCCGCGGCCGAGGCCGCCCAAGCCGGCGACATCCCCGTGGTCGCGATTGACGTCGCTTCCGGAGTGGACGCCTCCACCGGCGAGGCCGCCGCCAACTCGCTGGCGGCCGACGTCACGGTTACCTTTCACGCGCCCAAAGTCGGGCATTTCGTGTCTCCTGGCGGTTACCTTTCCGGAGACGTCATCCTGTCCGATATCGGCATACCGGAAGACTGCGGCGCGGCCGCGGACCATTTCCTGATTGACCCGGAGCTGCTCGCGGCGGTGATCCCGGCCAAAACTGATGCCGGCCACAAATTCAGCGCCGGACGGGTTCTGGTCGCCGGCGGCTCGACCGGTCTTACCGGTGCGGCATGCATGGCGTCCGAAGCAGCCCTGAGGACCGGAGCAGGCGTGGTCACCGCCGCTGTTCCCGCCAGCCTCAACCCGGTTTTTGAGCAGAAACTGCTGGAGGTAATGACGCTGCCCCTGGCGGATGCGGGAGCCGGATGCCTGCTGGAGGATGACGCCGGCCGCCTGCTTGATGCCGCGGCCGTGTTTGACTGTGTCGCCCTGGGGCCCGGGATGGGCCGGCGCCCGGAAAGCTTCAAGCTGGCGCGGAAGTTCCTGACCGCGACGGCGGCGCCTGTCGTGCTGGACGCGGACGGTCTGAACGCCATGGCGGACCGGCTGCCGGCGCTGAAAAAGCGGCCGGGGCCGACGGTGCTGACACCGCACGCCGGCGAGCTGGGCCGGTTGCTGGGGATATCCCCGGATGAGGTTGCGGCCCACCGTCTCAGGCATGCGCGCTCGGCCGCCAGAAAATCAGGAGGAGTGATCGTCCTCAAGGGCGCGCAGACGGTCGTCACGGACGGTGATGTGGTGCTGGTTAACCCCAGCGGCAACCCGGGCCTGGCCACCGCCGGCGCCGGCGATGTACTGACGGGCGTTATCGCCGCCCTGCTGGCCAAGGGGCTGCCTCCGCTGCTGGCCGCCGCCGCGGGCGTCTTTTTGCATGGCGCCGCCGCGGATCTGGCTGCGGAAGACCTGAACCAGGATAATCTTGTCGCATCTGACCTGCTAGACTATCTGCCACTGGCATTTGCCCAGATTCACGAACAGGAATAACGGGAAGGAAAGATGGAAGCATCCGGACAGACAAATGAACCAACAGCCGCCGACATTATGACCGCCGATGTGATTACGATTCATGAGAGCGCCAAGGTCAAGGAGCTGGCGCAGCTGATGGCTGACCACCGGATCAGCGGCGTTCCCGTCGTTGATGACCGGGAGCGCGTGGTGGGCATCGTTACGGAAGGCGACATGGTGGAGATGGACGCCGACATTCACTTCCCCCATTACATCAGCTTCATGGACAGCGTTATCTTCCTGGAGAGCGTCAAGAAATTTGACGAGCGCGTCCGCCACGCGGCGGCGTCGTCGGTGAAGGACATAATGTCCACAAATGTTAAAGTCGTTCAAAAAGACGCGCCGCTTCATGAGCTTGCTACGATTATGTCCGACCGGCAGATCAACCGCCTGCCGGTGCTCGACGGCGACGCGCTGGTGGGAATCGTCACCCGCGCCGACGTGGTGCGGGCGATGGCGGGGTGATCCCGTTTGCCCCGCGCGCTGGCCACGATCGATCTTGAATGCATCCGCCACAATGTGGCTTCGCTGATCGAGCGGCTTTCCCCCGGCGCCGGCCTGATGGCCGTGGTGAAGGCAAACGGTTACGGACACGGGGCGCCGCCAGTGGCGCGGGCCAGCCTGGAGGCGGGCGCTGAGTCATTGGGGGTGGCTACGGCGGCTGAAGCCGCCGAGCTGAGGGAGGCCGGCATCGAGGGGAGCATCCTGGTAATGGGGCCTCTCACCGCCGCTGAGCTGGATCTGGCTATCAGCGCGGATGCGGAGGTGCTGGTCTGGTCTGGCTCCTTCCTCCGCCTGATTGCCGCCAACAGCCGCCTCGGCAGCCGCAGGCTGCGGGTGCATGTGAAGCTTGATACGGGCATGCGGCGCCTGGGTCTTTATCCCCGCAGCCTCCCTGGATTCCTGGATGATATCGACACCGCGCTCGAGCTGGAGCTGACCGGCCTGATGACGCACTTTGCCACCGCTGATGAAGCCGACGAGGATTTTTTTGACTACCAGGTGCGCGCTTTTGATGAAGCGGTCAAGCCGGCGCTGCTCAGGGCGGCCTCGCCGGTGCGCTTCCACTGCGCCAACAGCGCGGCAGCCATCCGGTTCCCCCAGTCTCATTTCGATTTTGTCCGCTGCGGCATTGCCATTTATGGCATGTCGCCGTTTCAGAAAAGCCCCTGGGATGACGACCTCCGGCCGGCGCTGAAACTTTCTTCATATGTGGCGGACGTCAAGCGGTTGGTGGAAGGCGACTCGGTGGGCTACGGCCGCGCCTGGACCGCTCCTGGGAACAACTACCTCGGGATCATCCCGATCGGATACGCGGACGGAGTCAGCCGCCGGCTGTCAAACCGGGGACGCGCTCTGATCGGAGGCCGTCCTTATCCGATTATTGGCAGGGTGTCAATGGACTTGACCACAGTTGATCTAGGAATGCAAACAAGCGTCAAGCCGGGCGATGAAGCCGTTCTCATCGGCAGCCAGGGCAATGAAACGATTACCGCCGAGGAAGTGGCACGTCTCCTAGGAACTATCAACTACGAAGTGACCTGCGGCCTCTCGGCGCGGGTGGAAAGAAGGTACGCCGGATAGACTCGGGTCCGATGACACCGGCGATCGAAGCGGCGCGGAAATGGCTGGGCGGCGCCGGGGTGCGCGCCTGGCTGGTAGGTGGCACCGTGCGCGATCTCCTGATGGGCAAGTCGCCCTGCGATATCGATCTGGCCACCGATGAAGATCCGGCGCCGGTGGCGCGCGCTTTTGCCGACAGTATCGGCGGCAGTTTTTTTACGATGTCAGAAGAATTCAATGCCTGCCGGGTAATCGCGCCTGGAACCGGCACGAGAAAAGAGCCGGATCGCGGCGGCAACGGCGGTCCGGGCGCCGGCGCTTTTGCCGGCGCGCGGCGCGGTTC
>JACWAM010000027.1 GCA_014874265.1 Thermoleophilia bacterium
GGCGTAACATGGTTCCACACAAGCGTCACCGCGAGCGCCCAGGATGAGTGCGGAAACTCGTATACGTATCCCTAGGCACTGAACCAGGAAAATGGCAATTAAGGCAAAGAAACGGGAGCAGAGGGCGGCCCGTATGGGCCGCCCTCTCGCTTGGAATCATAGACTCCCCGAATCAGGTTCACCGCTAAATCTCCCTTTTTAACAGCGTCAAGGCAAAAACTAAGTATTCATCCCGCCAATGCCGATAACGCTACCAAAGGCTGGGTGGGACGGACCAAAGTCCGCGCCGCCGGCATAACTTTTAGGGCGAGACGTGAAGTCTCTGATGGGCTGATGAAAACAACAAAAGCAGCTGATTCGTGCATAAAAGCAACAACGCAAATAGTGATTTTTATATCCAGAGAGTGGTTCTTGCCCAGGGGCAGGTAATTGATCTCATTTGTTTCGACGACGTAGAAGCCGTTGATAAGGTGATCGAAGAAATCATGGCCGAGCTACAGAAAAAACAAACAGAGTTACAGACTTGCCCACTTTGTAAGTCGAAACTTGTTTACCCGGTAGAGCGCTTCCAGGTCAATGACTTGGAGTGGAAAGTAATGCTGCTCTGCCCGAACTGCCTGTGCAAGCGCGAGCTCGTTGTCGACCGGGAGACGGTCCGCGAGTTGCTGAAGAACGCTCGGGTCGGCCGAGAAGCGCTGATGAAAGAGCTTGACGGCATGCAGAAAAAGAACATGGAAGAAGAAGCCGACAAATTCATCATCGCGCTCAACAAAGATCATATCCTTCCAATCGACTTTTAGAGCATTCAGGGAACAATAGCGGAACTGACGAGTAAATTCCAGGCTTGACCAGCTCCTCAGCCGCTGCAAATTGGGACACGGACCGGACTTATGAATCCTGACCGTGTCCCTATTTTCTGGCCTGATTAAACCGATGAGATGCAGATGCTAAACGCAAGATCCTTCAGCTTCGCTCCGGGGATGACAGGGAGGTGTTTACCGCGAGTTCTTGCCGATTTCCTTGAGGAACTGGTCGTTATTCTTCGTGTCGCGCAGCTTGGAGATGAGCAGCTCGATGGCGGCGCCCGGATCCAGTGCATGTAGGACGTTCCGAAGCTTCCAGACCATCACGGCCTCGGTTTCCTCCATCAGCAGCTCTTCCTTGCGCGTGCCGGAGCGCTCGATGTCAATTGCCGGGAAGATGCGCTTGTCCGCCAGCTTCCGGTCCAGATGCAGCTCCATGTTGCCGGTGCCCTTGAACTCTTCGAAGCTGACCTCGTCCATCCGGCTGCCCGTGTCAACCAGCGCCGTTGCCAGGATGGTCAGCGAGCCACCCTCTTCGACATTGCGGGCCGCGCCAAAGAACTTCTTTGGCGGGAACAGCGCCGTTGAGTCAACACCGCCGGAAAGAATGCGGCCGCTGGCGGGAGCGGAAAGGTTGTAGGCGCGCGCCAGCCGGGTGATGCTGTCGAGCAAGACCACCACGTCGCGGCCGGACTCTACCAGCCGCTTGACCCGGTCCAACACCAACTCCGCCACCTGAATATGGTTATCCGAGGGCTGGTCGAAGGTGGAACTGACCACCTCTCCCCTGACCGAACGCTGCATATCAGTGACTTCCTCCGGACGCTCATCAACGAGCAGAACCAGGAGATAGACATCGGGTGAATTTTCGGTAATGCTGTTGGCAATCTGCTTGAGAATTGTGGTTTTACCCGCCTTTGGCGGCGAGACTATCAGGCCGCGCTGCCCCTTGCCGATCGGCGCCATCAGGTCAATTACCCGGGTAGCAATCTCGGTCGGCTTTGTTTCTAGCCGCAGCCTGTTGGTCGGAAACAGCGGTGTCAGCGCGTCAAAGTTGGGACGGGCGCGGGCCGTTTCCGGATCGAGCCCGTTGACGGCTTCGATCTTCAGGAGAGCGTTATACTTCTCGCTGTCCTTCGGCTCGCGCACCTGCCCCGTGACCTCGTCGCCCCGCCGGAGGCTGAAGCGCCTGATCTGGGACAGGGACACATAGATGTCCTCATCGCTTTGCGTGTAGCCTTTTGTGCGCAGGAAGCCGAACCCGTCGGGAAGAAGGTCGAGGGTGCCGGTCTTCAGCTTCACCCGTTCCGGCGGCCGCGCCGGCGCCTCTCTCACCGCATCGCGGGAAGCTTCCCGGCCGCCCGCCCGCCTGGCCGTGGTCCTGGTTGCCACCGGATTGCCGGCCGGCTTGGCTTCCGCCGTTGACGTCTCCGACGGATCTGCTTTAACGGCGCTCTTTATCTTTTTTTCCTGATCTTGATTTTCAACTATTTCCATGATGTTGTCACTTTGATTGACCTTTATCTTTGTGGTTTATAAAGGAGTTTTGATAGGTTTATTGTCTATAGTTTATGGTTTTCTAGGTTTTATTTTTGGGTTTATCCAGAATCCAGCGGTCCACCATCCACCATCTGCTATTTAGCATCCACCATCTGCTTTCCCGCCTTCTCCCAGTCTTTCTTGAACAAATCTATGCCAATGTCCGTCAGCGGATGTTTGAGCATTTTGCGAAACACTGCGGGAGGAATGGTAGCGACATCGCATCCCAGTAAAGCGGCCTGGGTGACGTGCATAGGATTTCGGATGCTAGCTGCAATAACTTTAGTAGAAATTTCGTTGACGGAAAAGATTTCGACTATGTCAGACAGGACGGCTTCCGAATCATGGCCAATGTCATCCAGGCGCCCGACAAACGGACTAACGTAAGTCGCCCCCGCGGCCGCCGCCAACAGCGCCTGGTTGGCGGAAAAGACCAGCGTCACGTTGGTCTTGATGTTACGCTTGGCCAGCTCCGAGGCGGCTCTCAAGCCCGCTGCCGACATCGGCACCTTGATAACAATGTTGTCATGCAGGCTGGCCAGTTCCACCGCTTCTGACACCATACCCTCGGCGTCATCGGATAAAACCTCGGCGCTCACGGGACCGCCCACCAGCTCGCAGATTCCCTGCAGGATCTTGTTATAGTCGCCGGTTTCGCGCGACAGTAGCGTCGGGTTGGTCGTGCATCCCTTGAGGATGCCCCAGCGGGCAATCTCCCGGATGTCATCCATGTTGGCGGTATCGACGAAGAAGTCCATCAATTCACCTCGATTTTCAAGTTGCAAGACTTTTGATACTGATTCACCGCATCGAGCACAATGCCCATCGCGATCTTGACAGCATCGTCAATGCTGTGATTGTCGATCACCGGCACGCCGGCGGCCTTGGCCCGATCGATCAGGAAGCTCTGCACCCGCCTGATCTTTTCCAGATTCTCGACATATTTTTCCAGCGACCGGACTCCTTCTGTCTCCTGGTCGCGCACGACAAAATGGCTCCGGTGACTTTCCTTATTCTCCACGACCATGAGCAGCTGGATGACGAGGGCATCCTTCCATTGCTTCTCATTTAAAAAGCCCGGCACCACATGAGCGCCCTCGACGACCATCCACATCCCTTCTTTGATAGTGCGCTCGATGATGGCATTGACGCCCACGCAAACTTTCTCGATCTGCGACACGAAGCCGCTGATGTCCCGGTCGGCGCCACGCTTGTCCGCCGCCCGAACCACCTTCCCGGCCTCGAACGAAGAGTAATGGATCGACGGCATCAGGTCCTTGGAAAAACAGGCCCGCATAACCTGCCGGATCGCATCCGTCGAGGTCAGCCGCGTCACGCCCAGCCGGTGCGCCACCTGCGTTGCCAGCGTGCTCTTGCCGACCCCGGTGGCGCCGCCGATGAGAATGATCAGCGGCCTCTCCAGCTGCCGCAACTGGCTCCAGAGGCGGTACCGCTCGGTAAAACTTTGGCCTTCCTCCTCTCCGAGAACCTGCTGCGCGATCTCCCGCAACCTCAACATGGTGATGCTCGATTCGCCGCTCTCGATCAGATGCCGCTCGATCTCCCGGGCGACGTGATAGGCGCGCTCCGGCGGCAAACCGGTGGCCATAATCGACTGGGCCATCAGGCCCTTCGAATAGGGCACGCCAAAGTCCCTGCTGACAATCTGCAAATCCGGATGATCCCGGTATGATTCTTCCTTTGGCTTTTCAGACATCGGTTCCGCCAAATTCTGCCATAGCCTGCCTGGCCAGCTCTGCGGGAAGCGGCGCCAGCAGCCCGCCGCCGCCAGCCTCCACGGGAATATTGTCACAAAAAACAACCCGGATGCCGCGGCGATCTGCTTCCTCGGCAACGATATCAACCGCCGCTGCTTTGATCTCCGTCAGAAAGATATCGGCGTCGTCCTGCTTCAGCTCCGCCAGCTGGGCGCGGAGCCTGCCGCGATTCGCCAGCTCGCTGGAGGCAAACTTTACCAAGCACCCGTAAGTGTCCGCGAGATAAGCGGCGATGCGCTCGCTGACAGCAGGCTGAGCTGTAGTAAAATACGCCACTCGGGCGCCGCGGATGTCTGCCGCGGGCTTCGGCCGCAGCACTACCGGAACCACCGTCGCCCCGGAGTTAATCTTTTTAATGCCGGTGATGAGGCGCTCTACCTTGGCCGGACTGGCCAGCGGCTCCTCGCACATCGTCAGCAGCACCGCGTCGGAAATCAGCATTCGGTAAGTACCGAGCAGCCCCAGCAAATACTCTTCCGGCTGGTCCGCCCCGGCGACGCAGAGAATCCTATTTGCCTTGACCGGCGGCAGGGCCGAGCCACTGCCTTCAAAAATTATCAGCGACGCCGGCAAGGTCTCGGCCAGCTCCGCCCCCTGCACCACATTGGACACAAACGGCATCCCTGCCAACCCACCGCCGCAACGGCGGCAGCCAATTGTGGTAACAAGGCTCAGCGCTGCGTCTTCGAGGTAATCGGAAGCTGCGTGCTTCCCCTGCCTGCTTAAAGATAGAAGATCGGCGACCCCGAGACGGCGCTCGTCGCCTGTGATTAACTCGGGATCGGGCGGTCCTCCCCTGCCCATCGCCACAACGGCGACGCTGCCGCGCCCGCCGCCGGCGAACGATTCATTGATTGCTCTTGCCAGAAAACCGCTAACCGCTGTTTTACCAATTCTTTTTCCTGTGCCAATAACGGAAATGGAGGGCTTCCGGGAAAGCTTATGGAATGACGGCGGAAGAAGAGTAAAATCAGCGCCCTGATACCGGGCTCCGGCCGCAAGTGCATGACTGGCATACCAGAATCGCTCCCTGTAGCCTAGCACAGGCTCATCGCTTAAGTCAACGACCACTTCCGGATCGAGTTTTCGCAGGGCTTCGGTAAACGCCTCCAGCGGGTCCGGATCCAAAAACACCGGCACGCCATATTCGTTCTGCCCAGCGTCTCCCGCCAGCGATGTGTCAATCTTCTCCGTCCCTCCCAGGAAGACGGCGGCACGCAGATCGTAAACGGCGGCAACCTCTTCCAGAGCCTCTCTGACAACATTGGGATAATGCTCCCCGTCAATCAACGCGATGGCCCGCTTCAACTGGCGCCCCCGGGCTTGTCAGGCAAAGATTTCTCGTAGGCGAACGTGGAAGAGGAAAACTTGATGATCTGATCGGCGTCGTGGAATGGATACTTGCGCCAAATGGTGACCTCGCCGGCGGCAATCTCGATCACGTTATAGCAGGGACGCACCCGGCCTCGCAGCCTCAGGGTGCAGACGGTGCCGGCGTTAACGGCAAAAATGTTCTCCAGCCGCCAGGCGTGGGGCACATGCTTGTGGCCGCTGAGCACAAGATTGACGCCGCATTCCTGCAGCACCTCCAGCGTATCACCAGCATCGTAAACCATGTTGCGCTCACGGCCAGTTCCTGGCACCGGCAGCAGGTGATGATGCAGAACGAAAACGCGGAACATCGCGGGAGTTGAAAATTGATCCCGCAGCCAGCTGTAACGGTGGCGGCCGATGGTGCCGTAGTCCAGGTCAGGCTCCGTCGAATCGACGCCGACGATGCTGATGCCACTTTTATGGATGACACTCTGCCGGGAGCCAAACATCTCTTCGAAATGGATATAGCCCACGTTGCGAGCGTCGTGATTCCCCGGCACCACAACCATGTCACGGCACTGGATCTTGTCAAGATAGCTCTTCATCAGGAGATATTCCTGCTTGTAGCCCTGGTCAGTGAGATCTCCGGTCACGACGACGATATCAGGCTTCAGGTCGTTGAGCTCGATGATGGCCCGGTCCATCAGGTTGGGAACGAAATACTGCGATCCCGCGTGTATATCGGAGATGTGGGCGATCGTTAACGGCTTGGCGCCGCTGTCAAGCCTGAATTTATCCGATTCCGAGAGTGTCGCCTCGGGATTCAAATCCATGTTCTCCAATTTACTAAAGGGCCTGATTCGAAATTAAACCTTAAAAAATATTTTGACAATCCCGCGAAGTCGTTTTCGGGATAATGCGCGGCAGGTGGCACTCACATCGGCGCGTCGGCGGCAAATGTTTAACCGGATATTAGTTTTTGGAAAAAACAATTCCTCCAGCTTTGTTGATTCCAAAGTCCAAAATCTAATGTCCTGCGACCGGTTTTATGCGCCGTGACTGGTCCAATCACGGAATCGGTTCCTGGAAAAGCTATTTCTTTTGGTTCCTCTCATGAATCAGTTTCAAACCCTTGAGCGTCAACAGGGGATCGATCAGGCTGAGCGTTTGCGTATGGGGCACGATCAGCCCGGCAAAGCCGCCAGTGGCGATCGTCGCCACTTCTGGCTCGCCCAGTTCCAACTTGAACCTGGTGACAAGCCCGTCCACAAGGCCGGCAAAGCCAAAAATCACTCCGGACCGGAGCGAGCCGGCCGTCGTCCTGCCAATCACCGCCTCCGGCTCGAACAGCTCGACGCGGGAAAGCCGCGCCGCTCTGGCGGTAAGCGCCTCCAGCGACACCTCCACACCGGGCGCAATGGCGCCCCCCATGTATTCGCCGGCGCCGGAAATAGCGCAAAAGGTCGTCGCCGTGCCAAAATCGACCACAACACACGGACCGCCAAGAATGTCAATTGCGGCCACAGCGTTCACGACCCGGTCCGCCCCCACCTCATGGGGATTGTTTATCATAACCGGCAGTCCGGTCTTCGTGCCAGGACCCACGATCAGCGCTTCCGATCCAAAGTAGCGGCGCGCCAGCAGTTGATACTCGGAAGCAAGCGGCGGCACCACCGAGGAAACGATTATCTCGCCGACGCCGCTAAGTGACAGCCCCTGGAACGACAGCAGCGATGAATACGCCACCGCCAACTGATCGGCAGTCGTGTGCGATTCGGTAGCCAGCCGCCAGTGGTTTTCCAAATTCGCGTCAGCATATAATCCGGCAACCGTATGCGAGTTGCCGACATCGACGGCAAGCAAGAGAGCTGTCATGGCAAGGTTTTGCTGGTTATCAGATTATATCGGGCCCCAGAGCCGGCTGATTGGAGCGGGATGCTTTCAGGCTTCCGAGCTTCAGTCTTCTTTTAACGCCGCCAGGCCCTCGGAACAATAATTCAGTTCCCGCCACCGGCATTCACCGCAAAGATGACTGAGATCTTCTGGCTGGACCGCCGTCGTCTTTTTAAGCAGCGACCGCCACTCAAGCCGGTCCCCCTCTTCGAGCCCCAGCCATCCCATCACGCGCCGGTCGGCGGCGTTTATCTCCTCTCCCGACCGGGCGCAGATCCCGGCATCCAGATGCGGGCAGGAAAGGCATATGTCATCGGCGCCCATGATTATCTTCACATCGGTGCCGCCATCTGATTTAAGGCGGTCAACGACGCGGGCGAGATTGGCAACAAAGACGGGCGAATAACCTTGGCCTCTAAAACCGTGAATGCACAGAAGATGATGTGCCCGTAAACGAATGCCCCCCGTTTTAAATCACTCCATTTCAGCGTGCCGGACAATTCCCTTTCCGGCCAACGACCCCCATAACTGTGGAACCTGCATGAGACTCCGGCACAGAACTACTGCAACTATAATCTTCAGGGCGTCGCCTGGCAAGTAATAATAAAAGCCTTGCGCCAGCGCCGTCTGCAGGTTAACTCCGAGAGAATGCGCCAGCCAGGCAATGCCGGGCAGATAGATAATTACCGCGCCGGCGGCGAGGCTTACCGCCAGCCGCGGCAGCGGCGGCAGCCGCCGCGGCAGATGCTCCACCAGAGCACCGGTAATGAAGGCTGCCAGCAGGTAACCAACCAGATAACCGCCAGAGGGGCCGGCAAGCGCGGCCGGGCCGGAGGTAAACTGGGCGAAGACGGGCGCCCCGGCCAGGCCGAGAAGCAAGTATACCAGTTGGCTGATTACCCCCAATTTCTTGCCCAGGATGGCACCGGAGAGAATGACAAACAGGTTGGCCAGAACAATTGGCACCTGGCTGAACGGCAGTGGAAAAGATATCCAGGCGCCCACGGCGGTAAGGGCGGCAAAAAATGCCGCTAACACCATTTCACGAAGAGTTAATCCACTCACTGTATTGGCTCCCTTTCACTCATTTCTTTTTCTCGCAAAAAGAGATTAATACAGGAGCCCGGACTTCGTCAACTTAAATCAGTCTTCAAGTTTACATTGTTTCGCTCCAGCCCGACAGGGTCGCCTCGCCGCTGGCAAGCACGTGGCGGCGTCCGTGCTCGTCGTCAACGAGCAGCCTGCCGATACCGTCGATGCCCCCGGCGACCCCGGATATTTCTCCCTCGGGAGCATTTACCGTTACCTGGAGCCCGCGAAGCATGTCCATTCGGTGAAAATCAGCCGCAAGCGGCGCAAATTCTTCGTTACTTGCTTCAGCATAGATCCGGTCAAGCTCGTTGATCACCGCCGCCGCCAGCCGCGCCCGGGATATCCTCCGGCCCAGCTTTTCAGCCAGCGATGTCGCCTTTATCTGCAGCCCGGTGCGCGCAAAACTGTTGTTGACATTAATTCCAATGCTGTCCACAACCCACCTGATCTGGTCCAGCTCAGCCGCCATCTCTACCAGAATTCCGCCGAGCTTCCGGCCATCCAGATAAATATCATTGGGCCATTTTATCAGCGGGCTCACCGGCGCCACCGATTTCACCGCGCGCACCACAGCCACTCCTGTAGCGAGGCTTAAGAGCGGCGCTTGCGCCGGCGCAAAATGCGGATAAAGAATCACGGACATGGAGATGGCCTGCCCTGCCGGCGTCTCCCAGGACCGTCCCAGGCGGCCGCGAGCCGCCGTCTGGCGCTCCGCCAGAATCACCGTTCCCTCGGGTTCGCCCTCCCGGATCAGGTCCCGCGCCAGAAGGGTGGTAGAATTCACCTCTTCCCGGTGGACAATGCGCCTGCCAATAACGGCGGTTTTGACGAGAGGCAGGATCTCCTCCCCAAGCAGTTTGTCGGGACGGCCCTCGAGAAGGTAACCGCGCCGGGGCGCCGCTTTGATGCGGTAGCCGAGGCTGCGCAGTTTGACAATGTGCTTCCAGACAGCCGAGCGAGTCATATGAAGCTTCTGGCTGATCTCCTCGCCAGATGCGTAGCGGTCCCCCGAAAGCTCCTGAAGAATCTTTAATTCGGTACTCACTGCGCCATCTCCAGGGAAAAGTCGATTCCAGGAGCGGATCGGGTGATCCCGCCGGCAGAGATGATGTCCGCCCCGGCCTCGGCATAAGCGCGGGCGCTACCCGTGTCGATCCCCCCGGATGCCTCGATCTCGGCCTTTCCGGCCGCAATCCGGACACACGACGCGGCCGCTTCCGGGGTCATGTTATCCAGCAGCACCCTGTCCACGCCGGCCGCCAGCGCCGCTTGCAGCTGCTCGACGGACTCGACCTCAACCTCAACTGGCGTCTTCCGGCCGAGCTCAGCGCGGACCCTGGCGATCGCCGGGACAATTCCCCCGGCGGCGGCGATATGATTGTCCTTGATGAGAACCGCGTCGAATAGTCCGGCCCGGTGCGGCTCGCCGCCTCCATGAATTACCGCCTGCTTCTCGAGCATCCTTAAACCCGGGGTTGTTTTGCGAGTAGCGGCGATGCGGGCGCCGGTGCCGCTAACCGCCGCCACAAAATCCGCGGCCGCGGAGGCCACTCCGGAAAGCACCGACAGGAAATTAAGCAGGGTGCGCTCGGCCATCAGGATGGAGATAACCCGCCCCTCCAGCCGGGCCGCCTCGGCGGCCGCCGGCACCCTATCCCCGTCCGCCACCAGTGGCAGCCATTTGAGGTCAGGATCCACCTGGAGGCAGACCTCGGCGGCGGCCTCCATTCCAGAAACAGTTGCCTCCTCCCAGACGATGACACGGCCGGCGCCGGCGTCATCCCGGCTAAAAATCGCCTTCGAAGTTATGTCGCCGGCGACATCGAGGTCTTCCTCCAACGCGAGGCTGACAATCCGGCGGATCTGCGCCATACCAACATTATTATGATGAAAATCAATCATGCAAACTAAGTTTCTAGTTTCTGGTTTCAAGTTTAAAGTTGACCAGTAAGAATGTTTTTAACAAAAAACTTGAAACCAGAAACTGTCTTATCCTTTAAGCCGGAAGTTGATGTGCCGCTTCCAGTTGATATCGTCTGTTTCCGGATGGTCTTCCCGTTGATGCGCTCCCCGGCTCTCTTCCCGGAGCAGGGCCGCCTTGGCGATATGTGTCGCAACCGTGAGCAGGTTGAAAAGCTCGTATTCTTCCAGATCGGCGCGTGGCGCTTTCAGAGACCCCAGCAGCAGCCCCAGCTCCCGGACTGCGTTCATCAGGCCGTCTTCGCTGCGAACCATGCCCACGTCCGAGGTCATGATCTGCTGCAGTTTCTTTCTGCCACTCGCCACTCCGCCAGCCTGGTTTCCCTTGCGGCTAGGCCCGGGCAACAAGATGCTCAGCCGCCGCGCTGACTCCTCCCGCGAGGAAATATAGCGGTCAAGATCGCGCACGATCCTGTCACTGAAGACAAGCCCCTCCAGCAGCGAATTGCTCGCGAGCCTGTTGGCTCCGTGCACGCCTGTATTGGCAACTTCACCGCTGGCGTAAAGGCCCGGAAGCGTCGTTCGGCCCCAGAGATCAGTCGCGACGCCACCCATCATGTAGTGGCACACGGGAGTTACCGGAATCCGTTCATGGCAAAGATTATATCCACGGTTAAGCAAGGTGTCATGGACGGTGGGAAAACGCTCTTTCAGCATGCCGCAGTCGAGGTGAGTTGCGTCAAGGAAGAGATATTCCTGGTTTTCGGCCTGCATCTGCCGCACCATCTCCTTGACGACGACGTCGCGCGGGCCGAGTTCCGCCTGCGGATGCACCCCCACCATGAACCGCTCACCCGCGTGATTGAGCAGATAGGCGCCCTCGCCCCTGAGCGCCTCCGTGATCAGAAACAGCGGCGACTTGCCGGAGTAGAGGCCAGTGGGATGGAACTGGACAAATTCCATATCGCCAATGGTGGCCCCGGCCCGGAAGGCCATCGCCATCCCATCGCCGGTGGCGACGACGGGATTGGTCGTCATCGTATAAACCTGCCCGCACCCGCCGGTGGCAAGCACGGTCACTGTCGCGTAGTTGAGCGTGAAAACGCCGGTTTTAAGGTTGAGCGAGACGGCGCCGATGCAGTGGCCGCCGTTGGTGAACAGGTCGATCACGAACTCGTGCTCCAGTACCTGCACGCGGCTGCCCTGCTTCATCGCCTCGGTCAGGGCGCTGGCGACTTCCGAGCCGGTAGCGTCGCCGCCGGCATGGACGATCCGGGGGACCGTATGAGCGCCCTCGCTGGCCAGCACCAGGTCCCCCCCGGCGCGGTCGAACTTGGGACAGATCTCCATCAGCTCGCGCACGCGAGCCGGGCCTTCATTGACCAGGATCCGGACTGCTTCCTCCTTGCAGAGGCCGGCGCCGGCGCGAATCGTATCCTCAAAATGGAGCTGCGGCGAATCCTGATCGCTCAAGGCAGCGGCGATCCCTCCCTGGGCCAGAAAGGTGGTTGTGTCCCTGAGCACGCTTTTACTGATCAGAGCCACCTTCCATTTTCGGGCGGAGCCGACCGCCGCGGTCAGGCCGGCGATGCCGCTGCCAATGACGATGACATCGTAAAAACGCTTGACCGGTTCGCTGTCTGTGGACGCAAGCAGGTACGGACGGGTCATTTCGCCAATATATATCCGGTGAATGTCATGCGTGGATTATATCCCTGCTCGGGCTCTGAAACCATTTGCCATATAGCTCCAGTCCAAAGTTCAAAGTTATTTAACTTCATTTAACTTGACCCAATCCGGATTCATTACAGCGAGACCCGCGGGCCGCTAATAAAGAATTAACTGATCACCCTATTCGCCAGGCAACTGCCGTCCTGGGGCGCGCGGAATGACTGATCTTTAAAAAATAAATGGCTTTCAACTTTGAACTTTAAACTTTGAACTTTCAAACTACGTGTACCGGACCATCGCTTCCACCGCTGCCAGCGCTTTAATGCGGATCTCTTCGGGGAGCCTGATTTCGTAACGCTCTTCACGAAGCGTCTGGATCGCCTTTGGCAGCGTCGTCATTTTCATATTGGGGCAGATGGCTTTCTTGGTCGGCGAGAAGAAGTGTTTGCCCGGATTCTCTTTTTGCAGCCTGTGATTGAGGCCCATCTCGGTGGCGATGATGAATTCCCTGGCCGGCGAGTCGCTGGCGTAACGAATCATACCGGAGGTGCTCTCCAGCGAGTCGGCCATATCCTGAACCTCCGGCAGGCACTCCGGGTGCGCCAGCACCACAGCCTCGGGATGTCCCTTTTTCGCCGCGGTGATGTCGGCCGCTGTAATGTATTCGTGGGTGGGACAGAAACCTTCCCACTTGATCAGCTCGCGGCCGCTCTGCTTTTCCACATACAGCGCCAGGTTGCGATCAGGAATAAAAATGATCTTCTTATCCGGAGGAATATTGGCCACGACCCTGGCGGCGTTGGCGCTGGTGCAGCAGATGTCAGTCTCGGCCTTGACAGCGGCCGAAGTGTTTACGTAAGCGACGACCAGCGCCCCCCGATGCTCGGCTTTCAGCGCCCGCACATCCTCGGCGGTGATCATCTCGGCCATGGGACAGCCGGCGCGCTCCTCGGCGATCAGCACTTTCTTTTCCGGTGAAAGGATGTGCGCTGTCTCCGCCATGAAATGGACGCCACAAAAGAGGATGACGCCGGCGTCGGTGCCGGCTGCCGTGCGCGACAGCTCGAGCGAGTCGCCGGTAAAATCAGCGGCGTCCTGGACCTCCGGCCGCTGGTAATTGTGCGCGATAATGATCGCGTTCTTTTCCCGGGCCAGCGCCCGAAGCTCTTCCTGCATTGGGGCGTAATCAACCACTACGTCAAGTTCTCCTTTCCTGATCTGTCATCCCGGGGGGCGCAGCGACCGAGGAATCTGCTTATTTAAAAAAACAGATCCTTCAAGCAGATCCTCCGCTTCGCTCAGGAAGACAAATGTCGATAAACAAAAATATTCTCTTTATCACTATTCGCCATTCAATTCAATTGATCCAATTTCTCAATCTTGTGCGAGTCGGTGAGCGCCGCCGCCGCCTCCGCCACAGTGCGCCCACCCGGCAATTCCTGTCCCGGAGCTATCTCCACAAGTGGCACCATCATAAACGCGCGCTCAAGCATGCGCGGATGCGGTATCGTCAGCTCCGCATCCGCCATTTCTATTTGATCATACAGGAGTATGTCAAGATCGATCGTACGCGGTCCATGGGGAACGCCGCGGTCGGCGCCACCCAGTTCTTCCTCGACGCGGTGGCAGACATCCAGCAACACTTTCGGTGACAGGTCTGTGACGACCTCAGCTGACATGTTAAGAAAATCCGGCTGATCAATCTCTCCCACAGCCTCTGTCCGGTAGACCGATGATATCCGGCCCACCCTGATCATGGGATGCGCCTGAAGCAGGCCGATCGCCTGCTCCAGGTAAGCGTGGCAATTGCCCAGATTGCACCCAAGCGAGAGGAAGGCGGTTGGCATCAGGCGCGGGTCTGCTTGAACATGACCGCCACCTGATCGACCGGATGCGGGATCGGTGGCGACTTCTTGGCGATCCGGACTTTTACCCGGTGCACGGCCGGAAAGCGGTCGAGGAGAGCGGCGGCCGTGATCGCGGCCAGCTTCTCCAGCAGGTTGTACGAGGCGGCGGTCGCCACCTCCTCCACCAGGTCACAGACAGCCGCATAGTCAACCGAGTCGTTGATGTCGTCGGTTTCAGGCGCAGCCGTTTGCTTGAGCGAAAGACCGATATCGAACAAGAAGGATTGCCCCAACTCCCGCTCCTGCGGCAGCAGCCCATGATGGGCAAAAACTTCCAGGCCCTTGATCGTTATTCTGAGTGGATGCTGTTTTTCAGCCATCTTTTTCCTGCTTGCCAGATCCCTCGCTGTGCATGAGATGACAATTCTGCGTACCCCGATTTAAATGTATGATCAGTATTATCAAACAGACCAATTTAGCAATATGACGAACGCCTAAGAATTAAAGTGCTTATCATGTTATCACGCCCGCGCATTTTACCCTCTGCCATAGCCGCAGGGCGCTATTGAATCATTGACAATCATTCTGGAAAGGTACTTTAATGTGGCGCTGGGTCGTGAGATGGGCTCCGTTTATCCCGTTACAAGTGAGACTTTTTTATCGCTTCCGCCACTTTGAGCGCCTGGACGTTCTCAGCCACATCGTGTACGCGGAAAATGCCGGCGCCCCCGGCCCGGGCAAGAACGTTCGCGGCGATTGTGCCCGGTAGCCGCCCGGCCGTGTCATTCTCACCCGCGACCGCCCCGATGAAGCGCTTGCGCGAGACGCCGATCATTAGTGGCAACGCCAGCGCGGCAAATTCATCCAGATTGCCAAGAATGGTCAGATTGTGCTCGACCGTCTTGCCAAAGCCGATGCCGGGATCAAGGATGATATTTTCTCGTTTAATCCCCTGCGAAACCGCAAAGCTGATGCGTTCCTGAAAGAATTCCTCGATCTGGACCACCACGTCTTCATAAAGGGGATTGTCCTGCATGGTGCGCGGCTCTCCCAACATGTGCATCAGGCAGACCGGGCAGCCCGCCTCGGCAGCTATCGCCGCCATCCGCGGATCCCCCCTGAGGGCGGTAACGTCGTTGATCATGACCGCCCCCGCTTTAAGTGCTTGCGCCGCCACCTTGGCCTTGCTGGTGTCGATCGATACCGGTGTCTCCAGCTCAGCGGCAACTGCTTCAATCGCCGGAATAACACGTTTTATCTCATCATCAACGTCGACCGCGGCCGCGCCGGGACGGGTTGACTCGCCGCCAATATCGATGATGCCGGCGCCGTCGGCGGCCATGGCGCGGGCCTGCGCCATGGCCGCTTCCAGAGACGCGTAGCGCCCGCCGTCATGGAAGGAGTCCGGTGTCACGTTCAGGATGCCCATCACCAGCCAGGGCCGGCTTGCGAGCAATTGTGTCAAGGAGATCGTGGCGATTGTGGCAACTTCGTTTTTTGTGTTTCTCGCTTAGGCTATAACCTGATATCCTTCGGCTTCGCCTCAGGATGACAGCTGACCAAATGAAGCGAATTGAATATTCATATATATATTTTATGTTATTTGGAAGTGAAGCGGCAGCCGCGGACAAATAATCTCATAACCTGGCTTCTCCCTCCCCGATAATTATGTTACGATACGGTAACGTTATTTAATTGTTTATGAAGGCGGGCTTAAGCCGTAAGTTGGAAGGAGAATGAATGTCTGTGACTGCGAAGCACGAGGAAGGCTATGAGCGCCGCTGGTGGATCCTGGTAGTTCTCTGCATGAGCCTGCTGGTCATCGGCCTTGACAACACTGTTCTAAATGTTGCCATCCCGACACTGGTGCGCGACCTGGGAGCCTCCAACAGCGAGCTTCAATGGATCGTTGACGCCTACATTCTTGTTTTCGCCGGTTTGCTTCTCACCGCCGGCAGCATCTCGGACCGTTTCGGCCGGCGGTCGGTGCTCAGCATCGGCCTGGGGATCTTTGGCATTGGCTCGATCGCGTCCGCCTTTGCCGTTTCGGCCACGATGCTAATCGCAACCCGCGCGATGATGGGCATCGGGGGCGCCATGATCATGCCGTCCACTCTTTCAATTCTAACCAACATCTTCCCGCAGGAAGAGCGCGGCCGCGCCATCGGCATCTGGGCCGGGGTGTCCGGGATGGGCATTGGCATCGGCCCGCTGATCGGCGGCGCGCTGCTTGATAATTTCTGGTGGGGCTCTGTTTTCCTCATCAACGTGCCGATTGTGATTATCGCGATCACCGCGGGACGGCTGATCGTTCCCAATTCAAAAGCTCCAAACGCGCCCAAGATTGACCCGGTCGGCGCCGGCCTGTCGATAGCGGGCCTGGTGTCGCTGGTGTTCTCGATCATCGAAGCCCCCACACGGGGGTGGACAGACCCAGTCATCCTCGCCGGTTTCGCGGTGGCGGCAGTAATCCTGTCGATCTTTGTCTGGTGGGAGAGTCGCTCTGAGCATCCGATGCTGAACGTGCGCTTCTTCGAGAATCCGCGCTTTACCGCGGCCAGCCTGTCGATTACGCTGGTTTTCTTCGCTATGTTCGGTTCGATGTTCTTCATGAGTCAGTATCTTCAGTTCCTGCTTAAGTACACGCCGCTGCAGGCGGGCATCCGCCAGATGCCGGTGGCTCTGGTGATGATAATCGTGGCGCCGATGGCGGGTCTGCTCGTGAATAAGCTGGGAAACAAGTTCCTCGTCTGCGCCGGGATGGTTGTGGCAGCCACAGGCCTTTTCATGCTGTCGCGGACCACCGTCGGTTCTGACTACTGGAACATGCTGCCATCGATAATCGTGCTCGTGATCGGTATGTCCCTGACGATGACGCCAGCCACCGAATCGATCATGGGATCGCTGCCAAAGGAAAAAGCAGGCGTCGGGTCGGCGATGAATGACACCACCAGGCAAATCGGCGGCGCCCTGGGCGTTGCCATCCTGGGAAGCGTCTTCAGCTCGACTTACGCCTCCGGCTTTAATTCCGCCGCTTTTTCCAGGCTGCCGGCGGGTGTGTCCGGCCAGATTAAAAGCTCTGTCGGCGGCGCCCTGGAGGTTGCCGCCCGCATCGGCGGCGTCGCCGGGAAGGTCCTGTACCACACGGCGGCCTCCTCCTTCATCACGGGGATGGACCGCGCCCTGGTGATCGGCTCGCTCATCGCACTTTCCGGAGCCCTGATTGCCCTCATCTGGCTGCCGAACAGGCCGGAGCCGGACAAGGCCGAGCAGGAACGGGTAGAGGAGCTCTATGCAGGGCATCAGCGCCAACTGGGCACGATGGAATCCCCAGCCGTGGTTCAACTAATTGATGGCTGCGCACCACCTGAAGACCCGCCGTTTGCGGAGGCGGAATCCGCGAGGGAGCGCCGGCCTGCCGAAGCCAGGATTGAAGCCGATTTCGAGGCAGCTGAATCTTGATGAAATCGCTTGAACGGCACTGTCACGGTCGTGACCGCGGCAGGAACAGGTCACATGGCCGTCTTGCCGACCGCATCGCCGACATCCACAGCGCCGTCCATTCGGGGCGCCCGCGCGATCCTGCGGTTGATCAGGCGATCCTGCAAGCCGCCAAGGAAATTCTGGCCGAGACAGGCTTTGAAGGCATGACCATCGAAGCCGTTGCTCACCGCGCCGGCGTTGGCAAACCGGCCATTTACCGCCGCTGGCCTTCGAAGCGCGATCTGGTTGTCAGGCTGCTGGAGCAGATCGCCGACCGGCCGGAAATGCCGGGTGCAGGCACCGTCCGGGAACGCCTGGCTGCCTTCTTAAGCGACTGGTGCCAGCGCATGAAGGCCGGCAACGCCGTGCAGTCCTTCTCTTCTCTGATCGGCGAGATGCACCGCGACCCCGAACTTCGAGAAAGCGTCATGAAAGCGTTTGTGACTGTCCGCAAGCGAAAAATGGTGGCGGTCCTGCGAGAAGGCATCGCCAGCGGCGAGATCCAGGCCGGTGTTGATGTGGAGATGATCGTTGACATGTTGTTTGGCGCCGTTATCTCGCGGAGCCTGATAACCAACCGGCTGCTCACACCCGCTTTTGGCCGGCAGATCGTCGACATGGTTTTCAGCGGTTGCTGCGGTCAGGACGTCGAAGCCCCTCACTCCGAGGACGGTTTTTCACCACCATAAGCTTTTCTCCGACCTCGATGCCGCCAAAAAGATCCGCAGAAATAGGTGAACACCGGCCATGAATTAATGGACTCCACCAGCCTCGCCGTCGGTGAGCACCACAACATCCGCCAGGTCCATACGTTTGACCGCCTGCGTTTCCGAGGCCTGCGAGTCGACATTAACGGACATTCACGGAAAGCCTGGAAAAAAGGTTAGCAACTGCTGCTGAGGAAGTTAATCAGTCTACCCCGCGTTGATCAGCCCCAGCGCTTCGGCGCGGGTGGCGGCGTTGGTGCGGAAGATGCCGCGAACGGCTGAGGTCACCGTCTTGGCCGGCATGCGGATGCCGCGCATGGCCATGCAGAGGTGGTCGGCCTCAACCAGCACGAGCACGCCGCGAGGGTCGAGCGCCTGCTCCATGGCATCGGCGATCGTGGAAGTCATCCGCTCCTGCAGCTGTGGCCGGCGGGCAACAACCTGAACAAGCTTCGTCAGTTTCGACAAACCCGTGATCTTGCCGCCTTTACTGGGAATGTAAGCCAAGTGCGCCTGGCCGAAGAACGGCAGCAGGTGATGCTCGCACATGGAAAAGAAGTTGATGCCCTTGAGCAGAACCATCTCCTGATGCCGGTCGGCAGGCATCGTGGTGATGACGGCGGCGGGGTCTCCCGCCTCAAGACCGGAAAAGACATCGGCGAACATTTCCGCGACCCGCCGGGGAGTCTCCTTAAGCCCCTCGCGCCCGGCATCCTCGCCGATGCCCTCCAGGATTAAATGAACGCCCTTGCTGATCTTTTCCCGATCCATGGGCCGGCCGAACCTCGGCTAGAACTGGGGTCCGTTCAATCTCCCGCTGCCGCCCGGGCCGTCTTCAGAGGCCACGCTGTCCGGCCTCTTCCTCTTCCCGCCTTTAGCGGACTGCATGTAAGAGGGCTCCAGCGGCGGTTCGTTCCCGATGCCCGGCCCTTCGGTAGGCCCTTTCTCTCGCTTCTTCAGGCCGCCGAGCCGCTTGTGTTCCTCGAGTTTTTCCTTGGCGGCGCGCTCGGCGTCTTTCTTGGAGAATACTTCCGCCTCGCTCTTGCCTTCCAGCAGTTGGTCGAATTCTTCCTTCTCCAGCGTTTCACGCTCGACGAGGATATGCGTAATCGTGTCCAGCTGATCGTGGTGCGACACAAGGATTTCCTTGGCGCGCTCGTGGGCGTCTTCGATGATCGTCCGGATCTCTTCATCGATCTCCTGCGCGATCTCGTTACTGTAATCAGGCTCCTGCGAAAACTCGCGGCCCAGGAACGGCTGCGCGTGATTGTGCCCGAACGTGCGCGGACCCAGCCGCTCGCTCATGCCGTAGCGCATGATCATCTGCTTGGCGATCTCGGTCGCCTGCTGCAGATCATTGGCGGCGCCAGATGTAACCTCGTTAAACTGGATCTCTTCCGCGGCGCGCCCGCCCAGCGTGCTCGCCAACCGGTCCAGCAGTTCCGACTTGGAAACCAGAAAGCGGTCTTCCTGCGGCAGCGAGATCGTGTATCCCAGCGCCTGACCCCGGCTGATGACCGAGACCTTATGAATCGGATCGGCGAACGGCAGGAAATGCCCCACCATCGCATGCCCGACCTCATGATAGGCGGTGATCAGTTTTTCCTTGCCACTAAGGATGCGGCTCTTCTTTTCCGGTCCGGCCACGACCCGCATGATGCCTTCCTCCAACTCCTCCATGCCAATCTCTTTCTTGCCGTGGCGGGCGGCAAGCAGGGCCGCCTCATTCACCAGGTTGGCCAGGTCGGCGCCGGTAAAGCCGGGCGTCTGTCCCGCCAGCGGACCAAGCTTGATGTCCTTGCCCAGCGGCTTGCCGCGCGAATGCACCTTGAGGATCGCTTCACGGCCCTTGCGGTCGGGTCGGTCGACGACAATCTGCCGGTCGAAGCGGCCGGGCCTAAGCAGCGCCGGATCAAGGATGTCGGGCCGGTTCGTGGCCGCTATCATGATCACGTTGTCTTTCATCTCGAAGCCGTCCATCTCCACCAGCAGTTGGTTCAGCGTCTGCTCCCGCTCGTCGTGGCCGCCACCCAGGCCGGCGCCGCGGTGGCGCCCGACGGCATCGATCTCATCGATGAAGATGATGCAGGGGGAATTTTGCTTTGCCTGCTCGAACAGGTCGCGCACGCGGGAAGCACCCACGCCGACGAACATCTCGACAAAGTCAGAGCCGCTAATGGAAAAGAAGGGCACGCCCGCCTCGCCGGCAACGGCGCGGGCCAGCAGCGTCTTGCCAGTGCCCGGAGGCCCGTAAAGCAAAACGCCCTTGGGAATCTTGGCGCCCAGATTCTGGAACTTGCGCGGATTCTCCAAAAATTCCTTTATTTCCTGTAATTCCTCCACCGCCTCGTCAACGCCGGCGACATCGGTAAAAGTAACTTTTGGCTGATCTACGCTCATCCGTTTGGCGCGGCTCTTGCCGAACGACATCACCTTGTTGCCGCCTCCCTGCATCTGGTTCATCATGAACAGCCAAAAGATGACAATTATCACGATCGGCAGCGCCGAGACCAGCAGCGATGACCAGATCGACGAGCCAGTCCCTTCAATGGTGGTAGAAACATTATTATCGATGAGAAGTTGTGTGAGCGGGTAATCGTCCGTGTAGCCGACATTGTATTTGTGTCCGGTGTTGCCAACGAGAACGACGGTGAGATTATGGTCATTCTGGTTTACGTCGACCGACTTGACATCGTGCGCCTGCACTTTCCCGACGAATTCCCCAAACGACATATCACTGCTGCCGGAATCCCGGTTATTGATAATCTGCATGACGAAAAACGCCAGCAGCACAACGATCAAAATCGGGAAAGCGGCGCTTCGTAAAAACTTGGCCAACTTATTCATATCCTTTCCGCGTGTAAGCGGCCTGCCGGCCGCCCCTATATATTTATCAGGCAAGCGCCCCGCTTGCCGTCCGCGCCCTTGTTATCCGGCGACGGTTCGCACATCGGTTGCCTGCCACATGCACGCCGGCTTTAGAGCCGGCAGGCATACCAGTTTATTATCTCACATTACGCCATTTAGCGGCAGCTTTTCAGCCCCTCAGCCGCCCGCTTATCCTAGCTCTTCCTCGGGAAGGGCGGCGATAAACCTGAGATTTCGATAATGCTCGTTAAAATCCAGGCCGTAACCGACCACATACCGGTCGGGAACTTCAAAGCCGACGTACTTACACTTTATATCGACCTTTTGGCGTGCAGGCTTCGTCAGCAGCGTTGCCACCTCCACGGAGGCCGGATTACGCGCCGTAAGGTTCTTTCGCAGGTAGCTGAGCGTCAGGCCAGAATCGACGATATCCTCGACAATGATGACATGCCGGTCTGTAATATATGCGTCAAGATCTTTCAGAATCCTGACGACCCCCGAGGAGTCCGCCGCCGAACCATAGCTAGAAACTGCCATAAAGTCAAGCTCACACGGGATGGATATCTGCCGGACGAGATCGGCCGTAAAAAAAACAGCTCCCTTAAGAACACAAACCAGCAGCGGCTCCTTGTCCCGGTAATCAGCGGTAATTTTCGCCGCAATTTCCAGGACACGCCTGCGGATATCCTCTTCCCCGACGATGACTTCATCAAACTTTGTTATCAACAATCCTCCTGGTTGCCCTAAGTCCTACTAAACGCTCACTTCTGGAAGTGACGCGAAAATCCTCTGCGATCTTAAGACCGCAGACCCAGGCGATCTCTGACCCGCAGGTTACCACCGGAATGCGCTCCCGCTCACTCCGGGCAATCTTGGCGTCGACGAAAATATCCTGAAGGCTCTTGTGGCCCTTGAGACCCAGCGGCCGGAACCTGTCACCCGCCCGCCAGGGACGCACCTTGAGGTCCGAATCAAGCCCGGAGCCGTCAATTGTGACCATCAGCGGATCGGATGAGACCACCCCCCACCAGGGTGACTCAACTGCCTCGATCTCAAAATCCCCAAAGACGGCCTTGCCCGGAACAGGCAGATCCACTTGCCCGGGCGCAGCGCCGCCATCCTGGCCGGCCGGCGGCGTCCGTAAAAGCAGTTTATCGTACTGGCGCTCCACCCGCAGTTCACCCGGCAACGACAGGCCGCTGCTTCCGTTCGTATTTTGACAAATATCAATGATACCATCAATGAGACTGCGCGAAAGCCGGACCGGAGCCGCTGCTTCGGCAAGCCAGCGGCGAACCAGCAGCCTTGCCTTAGCCTTTGGCAAATCTGCCAATTGATCAACTTGCAGAATGATCTGGCCGCCCTCGTCGGCGGCAACCCGGTTCCAGAGAGCATCTGTGAGCTCGCTGAGAACGGCATCTTCATCCTCGAGGAGCGCTAACGTACTCAAGATCCGGTCCCGGAAGTCGGGTCTGATCGCCTCCAGCTCCGGCAGTACCTGACGCCGGATGCGATTTCGTGTATAGTCCGGCGACCGGTTGGACGCGTCCTCCCGGAAGGTGATTCCCTGGCGCCGGCAGAAATCCCTGATCTGCCGAGACTCGAGAAACAGGAGCGGCCGGATGACGCGGCCACGGCGGGGCGGCATTACCACCAGCGAGCGGCGTCCCGCGTAAGTGATCAACCGGTAAATGAATGTTTCAATGCGGTCGTCCTGGTTGTGACCAACGGCTATTCGGGTGTATCCCTGCCAGCGGCTGAGGTTCTGCGCCGCCAGGTAACGGAAGTCCCGCGCCCATGCCTGGAAATTGGCGCCGCCGTGCACCGGCGCCTTGACCGTGTGGACGGTTACGCCCAGACGCTTCCCGAGCGCGCGGACAAACTCTTCGTCGGCTTCGCTGTCGGCGCCCCGGCGGCCGTAATTGACGTGCAAGACGCCAACTGAGAAAGAGCCGGCAAAGGCAGGCTCGTCCGGCCGGGACAGCTGCTCAAGCACCCGGAGCAATAATACGGAGTCGGCGCCACCGGAAACCAGGCAAAGCACCCTGTCGCCACTCCGGATCAGCCCCTTTGTGGTGACAAATCCGGCCACGTCCCGCATCAGCTGCGGTGGAAGGGAAGCTGCGTCTGATTCTGAGATGGAGAGACTCGACATTGCGGAAAAGGTCAGCCCCGGAGGTAGCCAGCGCCCCTGGGCGGTAGACGTGTGCATATTATAACAGGAAGCCACGAACATCTTCCTGCCAAGCGTATTTGCCGAAATAAAGCCAGCCCGCTTGAGCGGGCTGGCGATAAGCATTTGTGCTGCTTGAGAGGTCCGCCGGTTCAGGCGGCCTTTTCCAGGCTTTCCTCAGCCGGCGCTGCGGGCGGCTGCAGCGCGGCGAGCTGATTCTTTTTCACCCGTGTAGCTTTACCACATTTCGGACACCTTAGAAAATAATTAATCCTGTACGGAAATACGGGGATGAAAAAGAGGGTAAACCAGGTGCCAACCTTAATCAGGCGCGCCTCGACCTGGTTATCGCAATGGGCGCATAGAAGAGCATACTTCCCTCCCAGATCATGAACCCTCCTTCTCCAGCCAAAAATAATCATGAGGTCACCGCCTTCACGAAACATTATAAGATAACTAATTTATCGGCAATCCGCGGGGGTCAAAAAGCAGAAGCAGATATTCAGGTGAACCGATTGAGGCGGTCCCGCTTAAAGGATGGCACCAGCGCTTCATCAAAGCAGCCCTTCCACAGGGGAGCTAGGCGGCCAGTTCCGGAACGATGGCAGACCTGGGATATCTTTTCTTCACAAACAAAACTACGGCTTTGGGATAGAATGGCCTCATGAACGATCAGGACAGGACCCGCAAGGAATTCCTGCGCAAGACGCCGATCTTTTCGGCGCTCAGCGAAGCCGAGCTGGATGATGTCCTGCCGCTGCTAATTAGCCGGCGGCTGAAGAAGGACACCGTCGTGTTTCACGAAGGCGATCCGGCGTCGGCTTTTTATCTGGTCAGAAGCGGGCAGGTAAAAATCTTCAAGAATTCCCGGGACGGCCGGGAGCAGGTGTTCTCGATCCTCGGCGACGGCCAGATTTTCGGCGATGTCCCTTCCTTTGACGGCGGGCCTTATCCCGCCTCGGCGGCCACCATGACCGGCGCGGAGATCTATCTCATCCGGCGCGACGATTTCCAGGAGCTGGTGCGGCGCCATCCGGAGATCGCGCTCAGGGTCATCCAGGTCCTGGGATCGCGCCTGAGGCAGGCGCTGGAGCTGGTGCGCGATCTCTCCTTCAAACAGGTTCCTCACCGGTTGGCCGGGCTGCTGCTGAAGCTGGGCGAGGAGTACGGCCAGGAAACCGAGCCGGGGCTACTGATCAGCCTCTCCCTCTCCCGCCAGGATCTGGCTGATATCGCCGGCACTTCCCGCGAGACCGTCACCCGGGAGCTGAAAAAGATGGAGCGCGCCGGGCTGATCGCCATTAATCGGCGCCGGATAACCATCGTCGACAGAGCTGCACTTAAGGCGTGGGCTCGCTAGACAGTTTCCTGTTTCCGGTTTCCGGTGAAAGATGATGAAGATCACATTCGTAACTGATTGCCCTCAATTTTAAGTAATGTTTAAACGGTTATCCTTCATGCAGGGTTAACAATTAATGGGTTTAACAGGAAACCGGAAAGCGTAAACCGAAAACTTCTCAAGGAGACCACATGACTGACGCAGCCAAAACCCCGGTGTGCATGCAATGCGGCGCCACGAGCAACGATAACGTTTTAATCCAGTGCCTCAAGAATGGGGACGAAGACTGGGTATGCGTCAGCTGCCTGCCAATCCTGATCCACGGCGGACACTGATAAAGCTGATGCTGGATACTGCATCCTTGATGCTGGATTAAAACGTTTGCAAGCAGATGCTAAATGGTGGATGGTGGACAAACCCCGTGTAAGGAGGAAGCGTGAGCCCGACGGTTATTGGATTTATTCGAATCAGCCTGTTGTCGCTGTTTGTGGGCGTCATCATGGGGATCCTGATCGCGGTGGGCGTTTTTCGGAACGTCACTAATCCTTCGTTGATCACTTCCGCCCATGCTCACATCAACCTCCTGGGCGGCGTGATGATGTTGATATTCGGGGTTGGTTATCACATATTGCCGCGCTTTAGCGGCCGGCCCCTTTTCAGTGAGGGTATCGCCAGGGTGCAGCTCTGGCTGAGCGGCGCCGGCCTCATCGGGATGTTCATCTTGTTTTTTGCCGGCGGATACTCTTCGTCTGACTTCCTGCGCTATGGAGTAGCCCCGTTCGGCGCTCTCTACGGCGCCGGAGCGATTCTGTTTGTCTATAACATGTGGCGCACCCTGGCGGGCGCCACGCCCGCGCCGCCGCCGCTCCGGCCAGCGAAAAAGTAGCTTCAGAACTTTCGTTTTGTTTGTTTTGTTTTATCAACGCCGCGGCCGGCTCAATGAGCCGGCCGCGGCGCTTGCAACCTGGAAAGTCAGTCGTTGGTCAGTTGGCTTTTAATATTATGGCCGCGCTCCGCTAACAGAGCCGCACTGGACCGAAGCATCCCCGACCTTGGAGCAGCGCTCGCCCGTTCCAGCACCTGCATTTGCGGGAGGTTTAGCCATTGCCTGTCCCCAGGCCTCACCTTCATTAGGAGCACTGACTGCGCCGTTGACAGCGCCGACGCCATCGATAGTCATCGTCAGCACGGGATCGTTGTCCGGACCGATCCCCAGGAGGACTTTTTGGCCTTGACTACCGGTAAACAGCAGGAATTTCATATTGCTGAGATCGGGGAAGGCGGGCGCCGGACCGGCCTGCGGCTGGCCGCAGTGGACCGGAACCTGAGCTTTATCGCCTGAAAGCGGCTGAGTCTTATTGCCGCTTGTGACTGGGCCAGACACGCCCGCTTGGGCGTCTTTGCAGCTGGCTCTTACCACAGCGCCCGCGGGCCGCCTGTTGTTGGGCAACATGGCAAATATATCGGCATGAGCAGTCTTTAGCTGGTCGTATGTGAGCATGGTCAGGTCACTTGCCTGCTGGGCTTCGCGTAACAGTTGCTGCGGGTCGGCATGATATTCAGCGCTAAATTTCTGGAGTAGCTGGGCCTTGCCTCCGGGGCTAAACCCGGAAACATAACTGGAGCTTTGCTTTGCCAGCAACTGGGCCGCCGACGCCTGGCCGCCAGGCGTCAGAATGACGATCGAAACCGCGATGGCAATCAGGCCGGCCAGACCTACGGCGACGCTGGCGAAAATTTTTCGGCGCATGGTGAAGAATCCTTTCTCGCGCGTTTTCATTTCCGTGTAGAAAATATCAACCAGAACGCTCTTCAAATCCTGCTGATGAGCACTGTTTGCTGCTTGTGGCACCTCCATACCTGTTAACATTTTTTCGAACTGTTCATCTTTCATGGTTGATCCCTCCTTACATCCGGTAAAACGCCGAGACATTCAAAGGGTTGCACTTTTTTGTTATCCGTCACATCATGCGACGCTTCGTACTCCGTTTTGAGCTTCCGGGTGGCCCGGGACAGCAGCGACTTTACCGTGCCCAGGTTTTTCCCGGTAATCTCGCTGATCTCCGCCAGCTTTTTCTTTTCAAAGTAACGAAGCGCCAGCACAGTCTGGTATTTGACCGGCAGCGCCTGCATTAATTTGATGATTGTCTGATACGTATCTTGGTCTTCGAGCTGCTGTTCGTCGGCAATCATTTGCTGCTCAAGACTGCCTGAAGGGTCGATTAGCTTCGCCATGTTCTTTTCCGGGAGAAAATCAAATGGGAGTATCCGGAATCTGCGGCGGCGGAAATAGCTGTCCGTTTCGTTGGTGGCGATCCGGTAGACCCAGGCGGAAAACGGGGCATCCCGCCACTGGAAGCGCGGCAGCGTCTTTATCACCTTCAGGAAAGTGTTAGCTGTAATGTCCTGCGCATCCTGGGTGTGGCCGACGCGGCGCAAGATGTAGCCGGCAATGCGAGGATAGTAAAGATCGTAAAGCTTGCCAAAGGCTTCCGGGTCTGTCCGGGCCCGCTCCACAAGAAGCTTCTCTTCGCTTGCCGGACTGCTTGGCGCATGGTTATCCATAACCATAAAAACGCAGGTTTCTGAAAAGGTTGCAGAGGACCGGGCAGACCTTTGCCGCATATCAAAAACCACGGCGGCAATCCCGGGCGATCCTAAAAATAACCTTACCCGATCGTAATATGATACGTCAAAAAAGCCAAAAGCGCAAAGAGAAAAAGGACTCTCTCCAGCCTCGTGACCTTGCGGATAAAATCCATCTTGTCTCCAACCAGCCGGCCATTCCCGTATGCCGGCAAATACGGTGCTTTATTTATAGGCCAGCGGCGTTAGAGACATGTGAGTTCGATGTAATTATTGTGTAAAAAACGGCGCAGCAATGCTGTGCCTTGTATTGTAAGTCAATGCATCGCCAATAATGACGCCGGCGCCGGCAGGATTTCCCAGAAATCGTTTTTCCCAGAAATCGTTCCGGCTATTGTTCCAGCAGCGCCTGCAGGTCCGCAACCACATCTTCGGCGTTTACTCCATGCATGGTGGCGCCGAAATTAATTGACTCCATCCGGATGCCGGGGCAGGTGAAGCAGCCGTTGCCGAAGTACTTCTCGATGACGTCCGCCGCGCCCGGGATTTGCTCGATGACGTCGCCGATAATGCTCTCGCCGCTGACGGTGATGCCGGTTGTCTCAGTCATTTTTTCCTCCGGGATAAATAGCAAAAATTCAACAATCATAGAATACCCGCCCCACCCGGCAATCAAATGACAGCGCTCACCCGAAAACGTGATTTGCGTCACCGCGGTCAGGACATCCTGGCAAACCTTTTCGCAATCTCTCCAAAAACGGCCGGAAGGCGGATCACTCCAATCACTTTTTTATCCTCGCCGGCTACCGGCACCAACGGGATTCGCCCGCTCGCTATCGCCAGCATGATTTCCGGCAGGCGGCTGTCTTCGCGAACCGTGCCAACGGTTTCATGCATCACATCCTCCACTTTCATGCGGGCGCCTCCCTCGATGCATTCCGCGAACAGTCCTTCCCAGGCCGCCGGCCCCAGATGCGGCGATTCCTTCATGAACTCCGGCGTTACCGCCTCGATGATGGTGATCATCGATACTGCTCCCGCAAAAGCGCCGTCTTCATCAAGTACGACCAAGGACCTCGCCTCGGCGCCATCCAGCTCGCGGGCAGCCTGCAGCAGCAGGGCGGCGTCGCGTAGCAGAGCCGACCGCGACAGGCTGGCAAAATTTTTGTCCATTAAATCCCGGGCCAGGAGCTCATCATCCATGACAATCCTTTCTTTGTATTGCCGGCGCCGGCTTACATATTCAAACCTGGAAATCTCTTGATGCTTGAAATACCGGACCTAGCCGGCGCCTCCAATCAGAAAATACCTGACATAAACATAAACCATGGATATGATAATCGATTCAATCATTAGCGGCATGCCATACAGCGTAAACCGCTTGAAGGAAACGGGGAAACCATTCTTGCCGCCGATCTGGGCCGCCACCATGTTGGCGCTCGCTCCCACGAGGGTGCCGTTGCCGCCGAGGCATCCGCCCAGCGCCAGCGCCCACCAGACCGGCAGGATCCCCTGCTGATGCAGCTGGTCGATCAGGGCGCCCGCGTGCGGATAAGTGCCGCGGGCGACATCGACGATCATCGGGTTCATCGTAGCAATGAACGGAATATTATTAACAAACGCCGAAATAATCGACGAAGACCAGAGCACGATCATCGAAGTTGCCAGCATGCTGCCGCCGGTCAGGCTGATCAGCCGGCCGGCCAGATCAGACACCACCCCGGATTGGACCAGCCCGCCAACAAGGATAAACAATCCGATAAAGAAAAAGATTGTTTCCCAGTCAATGGCGCGGAGCAGCTCGCCGGTCCGCCGCTGAGAGACGAGCAGCAGCAGCGTAGCGGCTCCCATGGAGACCGTTGCCGGCTGAAGATGCGTAAGTCCGGGAAAGAAAAAACCAAACAGCATCAGCACGATGACCGCCAGAGCCAGGTATAAAAGCCGGCGGTTTGTGATCGCCGCTGATTCGTCCATCTCTTTCACTCTTTCCCGGGACTCCGGCAAACACACCATTTTTTTTCTCCAGATAAAAAACGCGCTAATGATAAATGCAACAAAGACAACTATGATCACCGGCGTCAAGTTAGAGATAAAGTCAAGGAAGCCAAGGGAAGCCTTGCTGCCGATCATGATGTTGGGCGGGTCGCCAATCAGCGTGGCCGTACCGCCGATGTTGGAGGCAATCGCCACACTGACAAGGTAGGGAATAGCATCAATCTCAAGCACCCGCGCCACCATCACCGCCACCGGCGCCACCAGCATTACCGTCGTCAGGTTGTTGAGAAACGCCGAGGCGACGGCGGTCACGGCCGCGAGCAGGATCAGCATGCGGAACGGTTGGCCGCCTCCCAGTTTGATCGTCTTGATTGACATCCACTCGAAAACGCCAGTCTGCTCCAGCACATTAACGACAATCATCAGTCCAATCAACAGGAAGATTACCGAGTAATCGATACCGTCGCTTCGTGAGAAGAAAGCCTGCTGCTCGTTGATCAAGCCCAGGACCAGCATCGCCATGCCACCGGCCAGCGCGATGGCGGTAATATGGAACCGCTCCCAGACGATGGCGGCGATAGTTACCACAAATATGACAATTGCTACAAATTCCAAAGAAATCCTTTCCTTCTAGACGGCTTTTCTTAAAGTGGTAAGGGAGAAAAGCCGTCTGGACAGATTTCCGCGCCGTTTGTCCGCTCATTTTGTTTAATCTTATTCCATCCACCCGGCAATCTCATTTTGCCAGTTGCGGAATCACACGCCCGTTCTTTTATCCATACTGATAAAATACGTTGCCCTCGGCTTGACAACGGGTACCGCCGGGAGTAAATAAAACTAGCTCAGTAAGGAAAACAGTCAATTGTCGCTTAAGAGTTTTTTAATCGGCCAGCCGATCGAGACGCACAGGGAGAAGCACGAGCGCCTCTCCAAGTTCACCGGCTTGGCTATTTTTGCTTCCGATAACCTCTCCTCGGTCGCGTATGCCACCGAGGAAATTTTGCTGGCCCTCGTCGTGGCCGGCTCGGCGCTGCTTAACTTTGCCCTGCCTATCGCAATTGCCATCTCGGCGCTGCTGGCGATCATCGCCATCTCATATTTTCAGACTATCCATGCTTATCCTTCCGGCGGCGGGTCATACATTGTGGCCAAAGACAATCTGGGCGATAACGCCGGCCTTGTCTCCGGAGCGGCGCTGCTGATCGATTACGTCCTCACCGTTTCCGTCAGCATCACCGCCGGCGTTGCCGCCATCACCTCAGCCATTCCCTCACTGGCTTCTCACACGGTGCTCCTGTGCCTGATCGCAATTGGCGTCCTCATGCTGGGCAACCTGAGAGGCGTCCGCGAAGCCGGCCGCATTTTCTCGATACCTACCTATTTCTTTATTTTCAGCCTGTTCACACTCATCGGCCTCGGCCTGTTCAAGGTGGTCACCGGCGCCCCGGCGCCGCCGCCCGGCCCGCCGCTAGTGGCAACGGAGAGCTACTTCGCTCTGTTTGTCATCCTCCGCGCCTTTGCCTCCGGCTGCGCGGCCGTCACCGGCATCGAAGCGGTCTCCAACGGGGTAAAAGCATTCAAAGCGCCGGAGGCGCGCAATGCCAGCCAGACGCTGCTCATCATGGCTTCGATCCTGGGAATATCGTTTGTCGGCACCTCATTCCTGGCGGACCATTTTCACATCCTGCCGGTAGCCAACCAGACGGTTCTGTCGCAGCTGGCGGCGATTGTTTTTGGCGGCCGCGGCGTTCCGTACTATCTGCTGCAGGCGGCAACGGCGCTGATCCTGATTCTCGCGGCCAACACATCTTTCCAGGATTTCCCACGCCTGTCTTCCGTAATGGCCGCCGATGGCTTCATGCCGCGGCAGTTCGGTAGCCGCGGCGACCGGCTTGTTTTTTCCAACGGGATCCTCATCCTGGGACTTTTTGCTGCGATTCTGGTCGTTGCGTTTGGCGGCGATACCCATAGACTGATTCCGCTTTACGCGCTCGGCGTCTTTCTGGCAATCACGCTGTCGCAGGCAGGGATGGTCAGGCACTGGCTCAGGACCAGGGAAAGAAAATGGCTGCGCAACATGTTCATCAACGGATTCGGCGCCATCACTACCGCGGTCGTTGTTGCCATATTTGCGATCACCAAATTTACTGAAGGCGGCTGGATCGTGGTTATTGCCATTCCGGTGATCGTCTATCTCACTCATCAGGTCAAAAAGCATTACGATTCCATCGCGCGGCAGCTTTCTTTGGAAGGCGCGGCGCCGGAGGTCGAGTTCAAGCACCACTCGGTGATCGTACCCGTTTCCGGCGTGCAACGGGCAGTGATCCAGGCGATCAAGTATGCCAAGGTGCTCTCTGACGATGTAGTGGCCGTTTACGTTTGCTTTGACGAGGAAGAGATGGAAAAAGTCAGGCAGAAATGGGAGGAATTCGGCATGGGTGTGCCGCTCCGGGTGCTGGACTCGCCATACCGCTCGGTGATAGAGCCGCTGATGGATTACATCGAGGACGTCCGGGTCCTGCACCCGGACGGCGTCATCACGGTGGTGCTGCCGGAGTTCGTCCCCCAAAAATGGTGGCACCACCTGCTGCATAACCAGACGGCCCTTTTGATAAAAGGAATACTTTTATTCAAGCGGGGCGTCGTCTCCACCAGTGTGCCCATGCATCTGGAATCGTAGCAAAACGGCAATTCTGAATCCGCTTGACTTTCGCTTCCGACAGGAGTAAATAACTATCCGAACATAATCACCGTAGCCGAAATCCATCCGGCGGATGGATGCGGGGGACCCAACTTTCCGGGGCGTATTCCGACAGGATAGGGCACTTCCAGGCCCGAGCCCGACAGCTAACCTCGCAGGCGTTTGGAAGGACATGAGCAGGCTTAAAGTCGCTGGCTCCTGTCGGCGGCTTTTTTCATGCCCGGATATGCTTGTTTATCGCGGCCGCCGGGCAGGAATGGTCCAGACTCGAGGCAGTCAAAGGCATGAGGCAAGATGCAGAATTTTGAGATATACGACCTGATCGAGATCGCGGCGCTGCTGGCCGTGCTCCTGCTGCTGGTCAAGCCGCTGGGCTCCTACATGGCCAGAGTCTACCAGGGCGAGAAGAACCTGCTCAGCCCGGTGCTGCGGCCGCTGGAGCGGCTGGTCTACCGCTTTGCCGGCATCGACGAGCAGAAGGAAAGCGGCTGGAAGCAGTATGCTTTTGCCTTCCTGCTGTTCAACGGCCTGGGCATCGTCTTCCTCTTTCTCGTGCTCGTCTTCCAGGGCGTGCTGCCGCTCAATCCCCAGGGTTTGCCCGGTTTCCCGCTGACGCTGGCGTTCAACACCGCCGTGAGCTTCATTACCAACACCAACTGGCAGAACTACGCAGGTGAATCAACTGCCAGCTATTTTACCCAGACGGTGCCGCTGACGCTGAGCCACTTTGTATCCGCGGCCGCCGGCATGGCCGTCGTCATCGCCCTCATCCGCGGCATCGCCCGCCGCACGGCCGAGCAGATCGGCAACTTCTGGGTCGATCTCACCCGCGGCGTACTCTACATCCTGCTGCCGATCGCGCTGATCGCCGGCATCTTCCTGGTGTCGCAGGGAGTAATCCAGAATTTCAGCGGCTACCAGCAGGCCCGTCTGGTACAGGCGCAAAACCGGAACGGCGCCGTCACCACGCAGGTTCTGCCGATGGGACCGGTGGCCTCGTTCGAGTCGATCAAGCTGCTGGGCACCAACGGCGGCGGCTTTTTCAACGCCAATTCGGCGCATCCTTATGAAAACCCGTCACCGCTGACCAACTTTGTCGAGATTGCGCTGTTTTTGATGATCCCGCTGGCGCTTACCCATACGTTTGGCCGCATGGTGGGCAACACGCGCCAGGGGTGGGCCATCCTCACGGCGATGCTGATCATCCTGGTCGTCTCGCTGGGAGCGATGTACTGGTCGGAGCGTGCCGGAAATCCCCTGATTCACCGGCAGGGCATTGCCGGTCCCAACATGGAAGGCAAAGAAGTCAGATTTGGCATTGGCGGTTCGACCCTGTTTTCCGCCGGCACCACCGCCACCTCCGACGGCGCTGTAAACTCCATGCTTGACTCGTATACGCCGCTGGGCGGCGGCGTCAACATGTTCCTGATGCTGCTGGGCGAGGTGGTGCCCGGCGGCGTCGGCTCCGGGCTTTACACGATGCTGGGATTTGTCATCATCGCCGTCTTTGTCGCCGGCCTGATGATCGGCCGCACGCCGGAATATCTGGGCAAGAAGATCGAGGTGCGCGAGATGTGGATGTCCGTGATCATAGTTTTGACATCTGGCATTTCTGTACTGATATTCTCGGGGATGGCGCTGCTGCTCCCGGCCGGTACGGGCGCCATTCTCAACCCGGGGCCGCACGGCCTCAGCGAGGTGCTGTACGCCTATGCGTCAGCGTCCAACAACAACGGCAGCGCCTTTGCCGGCATCTCCGCCAACACATCTTTTTATAACCTGACCCTGGGCTTTGCGATGCTGCTGGGCCGCTTCCTGCCGGCTGTGGCGGCGCTGGCGATGTCAGGCTCGCTGGCGGCGAAAAAATACGTGCCGCCCAGCCTGGGCACGCTGCCAACCAATAACCTGACGTTCATCGGCTGGCTGATCGTGGTCGTGCTCATCGTCGGGGCGCTCACCTTCCTGCCGGCGCTCGGCCTGGGGCCGATAGTCGAGCATCTGATCATGATCGGGAGAAAATAGTGACGTCTGTTGACAAGAAACAGGATTCAATCTTTAGCAAGAAACTGATGTGGCCGGCGCTGAGAGGCACCTTCTCCAAGCTGAACCCGGTGACGCTCTGGCGCAATCCGGTGATGTTTTTCGTCGAGATCGGGGGCATCATCACTGCTCTGAACTTTGTCTACAATATCATCACCGGCAAAGGAGATCCCGCCTGGTTTACCGGCGCCGTCTCAATGCTTCTCTGGCTGACGGTCATGTTCGCCACATTTGCTGAATCACTGGCGGAGGGCCGCGGCAAGGCGCGGGCCGAGTCCCTCCGAAAATCGCGCACCGAGATCATTGCTAAAAAGGTAAAGCAGCCGGACCCCTCCGGACCCGCCACGGAGATTAACGCCAACGACCTCCGCAAGGGAGACCTGGTGCTGGTCGGCGCCAATGAACTGATCCCCGGCGACGGCGACGTCGTCTTCGGGGCGGCGCTGGTGGATGAATCCGCCATCACCGGCGAGTCTGCCCCCGTGGTGCGCGAGTCCGGCGGCGACCGCAGCGCAGTCACCGGCGGCACCCGCGTCACGGCCACCGAGAACATCATCGTGCAGATCACCGCCGACCCCGGCGAGACCTTCATCGACAAGATGGTTTCGCTGGTGGAAGGCGCCAAGCGGCGCAAGACGCCCAATGAGATCGCGCTCAACATCCTGCTGATCGCGCTGACGATCATCTTCCTGCTGGTGGTGTTCAACCTCAACTCGCTGTCGAGCTATAGCGTCAAGGCTGCCGGTCAGGGCACGGTCGTCAGCCTGGTGGTGCTGATCGCGCTGTTCGTCTGTCTGGCGCCGACCACAATCGCCGCGCTGCTGCCGGCCATCGGCATCGCCGGCATGGACCGGCTCTTCTCGCGCAACGTGATGGCGCTGTCGGGGCGCGCCATCGAGGCCGCCGGCGACGTCAACACGCTGCTGCTGGACAAGACCGGCACCATCACCCTGGGCAACCGCGAGGCGGTGGAGTTCATCGCCATCGGGGGGCATTCCGGGGAAGAGGTCGTTGACGCGGCGCTGATGTCCTCCTTCACCGACGAAACGCCGGAGGGGCGCAGCATCATCGTGCTGGCCAAGCAGATGGGCTCGCGGCTTCAGGAGTTGCCCGATCACGCCGCTCCGGTGCCGTTCAGGGCTGAGACCAGGATCAGCGGTGTTGACTTGGAGGATCATTCGTACCGGAAGGGCGCGCCGGATTCGATCGTCAGGTATATCGAGCAGCGGGGCGGCTCGGTCCCGGCCGAGCTCGAACAGAAAGTCACCGAGATCGCCAGGGCCGGCTCGACGCCGCTGGCGGTCACGCGTGACAATGAGGTGCTCGGCGTCATCAATTTGAAGGACATCATCAAGGGCGGCATCCAGGAGCGCTTTGCGCAGCTGAGGAAGATGGGCATCAAGACAGTGATGATCACCGGCGACAACCCGCTGACCGCCGCGGCCATCGCCGCCGAGGCCAATGTGGACGATTTCCTCGCCGAAGCGAAGCCGGAGGACAAGCTGAAGCTCATCCGCGACTACCAGGCTGACGGCTACATGGTGGCCATGACCGGCGACGGCACCAACGACGCGCCGGCGCTGGCGCAGGCCGACGTGGCCGTGGCGATGAACACCGGCACGCAGCCGGCCCGCGATGCGGCCAATATCATCGATCTGGACTCCAATCCCACGAAGCTGCTGGACATCGTCGAGATCGGCAAGCAGATCCTGATGACGCGCGGCAATCTGACCACGTTCTCGATCGCCAACGACATCGCCAAGTATTTCGCCATCATCCCGGCGGCGCTGACCTCGGTCTATCCGCAGCTTCAGACGCTGAACCTGATGCACCTGGCAAATCCGCACAGCGCCATCCTGTCAGCGGTGATCTTCAACGCCCTCGTCATCCCGTTCCTGATCCCGCTGGCGCTCAAAGGCACGCGCTACCGGCCGATGCCGGCGCAGAAGCTGCTGGTGTACAACCTGTTCATCTACGGTCTGGGCGGGGTGATCGCGCCGTTTATCGGCATCAAACTCATCGACATGCTGGTGACCTTTTCGATATGAAACTGGCGGAGATAAAAAGAGCGCTGTTGTTGCTCGTCATATTCATGGTACTATTGACCGTCATCTATCCGGCGGTGGTGACGCTGGCGGGCCGGGTTGCCTTTCCCGGCAAGGCAGGTGGCAGCCTGATTCAGCAGAACGGCGTCGTGGTGGGCTCCAGCCTCATCGGCCAGCCGTTCTCGGAGGCAAAATATTTCTGGCCGCGGCCGTCGGCGACGGCTTCTGACGGCGGCAGCATGCCGTATGATCCCCTGGCCTCGGGCGGCTCCAACCTGGGCCCCACCAATCCGAAGCTGGTTAGCCCCGATCCCGGGACCGGCGAGGTCAGCGGCGCCGCCAAGGCGCTGAGAGACTCGGGTGTCACCGGCCCGCTGCCGATCGACCTGGTGACGTCCTCAGGAAGCGGTCTGGACCCGGATATCACTATTGAAGCGGCAAACGTACAGGTCGCGCGCGTTGCCGCAGCCAGGAACATGCCCGCGCCAAAGGTGCAGCAGATCGTCGACGATCACATCGAGGGCCGCTGGCTCGGGTTCATGGGAACGGAGCGGGTGAACGTGCTGGAGCTTAACATGGCGCTGGACCGGGCAGGTTAATCGCGGCCCGGCTTCGAATTTAGAAAGTGAATCCGATGGCATCGACTCAGGACCGATACATACGGCGCAAGCGGAAATCCCGAGACGGTTATCCTCAACTATTAAAAAAGTCCGGAAGCAGCCGGGCTTTTTTCCATCACGCCAATGGCTGACAAGGAAAAACCCAGGCCCGAACCAGATGAGCTGCTCAAGCTGGCGCAGCGCGAAGAAGCCGCGAAAAAGCGGGGCAAGCTGACTGTCTATCTGGGGGCGGCTCCCGGAGTGGGCAAGACCTACGCCATGCTCAGCGACGGCCGCCAGCGGAAACAGGAAGGGATCGACGTCGTCGTTGGCTACGCGGAGACGCACGGCCGCGCCGAGACTGACGCCCTGCTTGAAGGGCTTGAGATACTTCCACCGCTGGCGCTCGAATACCGTGGCTTCACCCTGCGTGACTTTGACCTGGAGGGGGCGCTCGAACGCCGGCCGCGGCTGATCCTCGTCGACGAGCTGGCTCACACGAACGCCCCGGGGATGCGGCACCGCAAACGCTACCAGGACGTCGAAGAGCTGCTCGACGCCGGCATCGATGTTTACACCACGGTCAACGTCCAGCACCTGGAAAGCCTCAATGATGTCGTCAGCCAGATCGTCGAGATCCGGGTGAAGGAGACGGTCCCGGACACGATTGTCGACAGGGCCGAGGAGGTCAAGCTGATCGACCTGCCGCCGGAGGAGCTGATCAAGCGGCTTCACGACGGCAAGGTGTACGTCAAGGATATAGTCGGCATCGCGGTGGAAAAATATTTCCGTCCCGGCAACCTGCTGGCGCTACGGGAGCTGGCTCTCAGGGTGGTCGCCGGCACCGTCGACGACCGCATGCGCAGCTACATGCGCCAGTATGCCATCTCCGGCATCTGGCCAACCAAGGAGCGCGTCCTGGCGGCGATCTTTGCCAGCCCCTACGCGGAAAAGCTGATCCGCTCCGCCTATCGCCTGGCATCGGAGATCGACGCGGAACTGATTGCCTTCCACGTGGAAACGGAAAAGAACCAGGGCTTCTCCGATCAGGAGAACATCTGGCTCAACAACGCCCTGGACCTGGCCAAGAAGCTGGGCGCCCGCATCGTCTGGGTCAAAGGCTCCGACGTGGCGGCGGCGATCGCCGACTACGCCCAGAAGAACAACATCACAAAAGTCATTATCGGTAAACCGAGACGGCACCGGCTGCTGCCCTCGCTTTCCAGCAGCATCCTCATCAATACCCCCAACATCGACATTTATCTGATGGATTCGGGCGCGCCGGCTGGCCCGCCCGTAAAAACCGGGCGCCGCCTGTCTTTTCCGGTCGACTATCTGGCCGGCTTTGCCGCTGTCGTGGCAATCGCGGCCTTCACCTTCGTCCTGCGCGACGTCATGAACCAGGTCGACCTGCTGTTCCTTTTTCTCCTGCCTCCGATTCTGAGCGCCATCTATCTGGGCCGGGGACCGTCCATACTCACATCGATCGTGGGGATCCTGGCTTTCGACTACCTGTTCGTGCCGCCCCTCTACAGCTTCTGGATCTCTGATCTTTCTTACTTCTTCTCGTTCGTCATCTACTTTGGCATCGTCGTCATCGTGGCTCACCTGGCGCTGGGCCGCCGCAGCAAGATCAACCTGCTCAAGGAGAGCGAATCGAAAAGTATCGCCCTGTACGGGCTCAGCCGCGACCTGATCGCCGCCAGAAATCTGGAGCAGGTGCTGTCGATCCTGCTCAGGCACACGCGCCAGCTGTTTGACTGCGAGCTGGCTGTATTCATGCCTGAGGCGGGACACCTGGAGGTAAAAGCAAAGTCAGACCGGTTCGAAATCGATTCTGAAGTCACCGGCGTAGCTGCCTGGGTGCTGGCAAACCGGCAGATGGCCGGACGCGGCACGGGGACTTTGCCGGAATCGCCGGCGCTCTACGTGCCCATGGCTTATGAGCAGATTATTGTCGGCGTTATGGGGATTAAAGGCGAGAAGAACCTGCTGGCCAGCCACGAACAGCAGGTAGTGCTTGACACAATTGCCGGCCTTGGTGCCATGGCTCTAATGAGAGTTTCCGGTTTCCAGTTGCCAGTTTACAGTTAAAACCCTCTTACGATCAACCAGAAACTCGAGGCCCGAAACCGGAATTAAAAAAACTGATCATGCAATTAGCGCCGGAAACTTTAGAATTGTCATTCCAGGAGAGCCTTGGCGACCGGGGATCTGCTCTTTATTCGCGGCAGCAAAAGCAGATAATCGCGCAGTTGATGCTATGCGCAGCAAAGTGCTTGAAATACGATTTTAGTGTTCATCTGGATGAATTGAAGGATCGGCAACTAAAAAGAGTGGCACCAACTTGGTTGATGCCACTCTTGTTTATTGATATTGATGCCGCCGTCCGGCGGCGATTTGCTTGCTACTTCGCCAGGAACGGGACGATCAGCAGGGCGACGATGTTAACCACCTTGATCATCGGGTTGATGGCCGGGCCGGCGGTATCCTTGTAGGGATCGCCGACGGTGTCGCCGGTGACCGCGGCTGCGTGGGCGTCGGAGCCCTTGCCGCCGTACTCGCCGTCCTCGATCAGCTTCTTGGCGTTATCCCAGGCGCCGCCGCCGCTGGTCATCGAGATGGCCAGGAACAGGCCGGTAACGATGGTACCGACCAGCAGGCCGCCGAGCATCTCGTAGCCGTAATAGCCATAGCCAAAGATGCGCGGGCCGATGCCGATGACGATTGGTGACAGGATCGGGATCAGGGCGGGCACCATCATCTGCCGCAGAGCGGACTTGGTGACGATATCAACGCACTTGCCGTACTCAGGCTTTGCGGTGCCCTCCATGATGCCGGGGATTTCCCGGAACTGCCGTCGGACTTCCTCGACCACCTGGCCGCCGGCGGTGCCGACCGCTTCCATGCAAAGGGAGGCGAAGATAAACGGCAGCAGGCCGCCGATGAAGAGGCCGACGATGATGGCCGGGGAGTGCAGATCAAAGCTAAGGACAGCGTTGGCCCCCAGGGAGCCTACATCCCGGAGGTGATTCACCAGATCCTGGTAATAGGAAGAGAACAGCACGATGGCTGCCAGCGCCGCGGAACCAATAGCGTAACCCTTCGTGACCGCTTTGGTGGTGTTGCCAACCGCGTCCAGCGGATCGGTGACGCCGCGCACCTCTTCCGGCAGCTCGGCCATCTCGGCGATGCCGCCGGCATTGTCCGTGATCGGTCCGTAGGAATCAATGGCGACGATGATGCCGGTCATCGACAGCTGCGCCATAACGGCGACAGCAACACCGTAAAGGCCCGCCGCCCAGTTGGCCGCCACGATGCCGGCGGCGATCATGATCACTGGCAGCGCCGTTGACCTCATGCTCACCGCCAGGCCGGCGATAATGTTGGTCGCGTGCCCGGTCTGCGACGCGGCGGCAATGTGCTTGACGGGATTATACCTGGCCGCCGTGAAGTATTCGGTGATAACAACGATGGCGCCGGTGACAATCAAGCCGATAATCGAACAGAGAAACAGCTTGTTAACTGACGAGTCGATGGTGAATGCGGCATCTTTCATCATATAGTTGGTGATCGGGTAAAAAGCGATTGCGGCCAGGATGCCGGCGGCTGCCAGCCCTTTGTACAGGGCGGCCATAATGCCCTCACTCTTGCCGACACGGACAAAGAAAGTGCCGATGATGGAAGCGATAATGGAAACGCCGCCCAGCACCAGCGGGTAGAGCAGCGCCCGCTGCTGCACCGGGCCGGTGGCGCCGCTGAAAACCAGCGAGCCCAGCAGCATGACAGCGACCGCCGTTACGGCGTAGGTCTCGAACAGGTCGGCGGCCATGCCGGCGCAGTCACCGACGTTGTCGCCAACGTTATCGGCGATCACGGCCGGGTTGCGCGGGTCATCCTCCGGGATGCCCGCCTCCACCTTGCCGACCAGGTCGGCGCCGACGTCGGCGCCCTTGGTGTAGATGCCGCCGCCCAGCCGGGCGAAGACGCTGATGAGGCTGCCGCCGAAGCCGAGGCCGACCAGGTTAATCACATTCGAGGCTTCGCTGCCCATGGCCCAGAAGTAACCGGCGACGCCGAGGAGCGCCAGGCCGACCACCAGGAGCCCGGTTACGGAGCCGCCCCGAAACGCCACCAGCATGGCCGACTTGAGGCCGCCCCGGGCGGCTTCCGCGGTGCGCACGTTGGCGCGCACAGAAACCATCATCCCGATGTAACCGGTGGCGCCGGAAAGAACCGCGCCGATCAGAAACCCGATGGCTGTTCTTTCGCCTTCACCCCAGCTTTTCACCAGGCCCGTGAAGACCAGCAGCGCGGCGAAAACCACTATTCCTACCATAGCGATCGTCCGGTACTGCCTGTTCAGGTAAGCCTTGGCGCCCTCCTGGATCGCAGCCGCGATCTCCCTCATCTTCTCGTTCCCGGCAGGCAGTTTCAGCACCCACCAGATCAGGATGGCGCTGTAGACGATTGCCGCCAGGGCGCACACGATCGCGATCACCACCCCGTGATTGTATAAAAATTCAGACAAAATTAACTGATCCTCTCCTTCCTTTGCGGGGATTCCCGGTTGTGGGTTAGGAATCCAGCTCAAAATTTGAGATGGATTCTAAACGCGCCCCGCCGCCTCCCCGGGGAGCGTGTAATAAAAATTACAAACCGGCGAAATTTATATCAGATTGTTAAAAAAAGATAAAGAAGCAGATGCCGGATGCTCGATGCTGGATTCTGGATAAATCAATCAGAGATGCTGATAGCTGAAGAAGCAAAATTTAATTTTGCTTATATGTAAAATTATTATTATGTTAAAAATCTCTTTAGA
>JACWAM010000028.1 GCA_014874265.1 Thermoleophilia bacterium
GACAGGGGCAACTTCAATTACCTGAGGCCGCAATACGTGAGGGTCGTCGTCGATGAAATCAAGAGGCTGAGAGGCCGTCCGTTTCTCACCGATGCCAATACGCTCTACGCGGGCGGGCGTCACAATTCCCGGGACCATCTGATTACCGCTCTGGAAAACGGGTTCGGTTACGAGGTTACCGGCGCTCCGATCGTCATCGCCGACGGCCTGCTGGGACATGATTACAGATCCATCCCGGTGGATGGATCTCACTTCCGCGAAGTGAAGATCTCTTCCGTTCCCCTTGACGCCGACGCCATTATCTCGCTGGCCCATTTCAAGGGGCACATGGTTTGCGGCTTCGGCGGCACCATCAAGAATATGGGCATGGGATTCGGCGCCCGGCCGGGCAAACAAATGATGCACTCGGATATCCATCCTGAAGTCAACCAGGAACTGTGTGACGCTTGCGCCCGCTGCCGCAAATGGTGCCCGGAGGGCGCCGTCACGCTGGTTGAAGGCTCGGAGGCGGTCGGCCATAGGGTGGCGCTGATCGACGACGAGGCCTGCATCGGCTGCGGCGAGTGCGTCGCCACCTGCTTTACGGGCGCGATCGGGATTGTCTGGAAATCCGATCCGCGGATTGTCCAGGAAAAGACGGCCGAATACATGGCCGGTGTCCTTGCCGGCAAGGAGGGGAAATTTGCCGCCATCAATTACATTATGGGCGTCACCCCTGATTGCGACTGCCTCGGCTGGAACGACAATGCTATCGTGCCGGATATCGGCATCGCCGCGTCCCTGGATCCGATAGCTGCGGATGCGGCGGCGCTCGACATGGTCAACGCCGCTCTCGGCGTTCCCGGGGGCGCCCTGGGCGACAAAGATCTTGCCAGCGGCGACAAGTTTGGTTCCATCCATCACGGAATTGATCCCACCGCTCAGCTGGCACATGGCGAGCGGCTCGGTCTGGGAACGCGCTATTACGACCTGGTCAAACTTGACAAAGACGATGCTGAAGGGCATAAAGAAAATAGCAACGAATAACGCGCTCCGGCGCTGTGAAACATAAGACAGGAGGATGCTTAAAAAAATGGCTTTTGAAATTACTGAAGAATGTCTCGCCTGTGGCGTTTGCATGGACGAATGCCCTGTTGAAGCCATATCCGAAGGAGATGACATCTTTGTCATCGATGCCAGCGAGTGCACCGATTGCGGTTCCTGCAGCGAGGTCTGCCCGAACGAAGCCATCGTCGAGGGCTAACCTGCCGCTGACTTCCATCTGAATGTCAGTCATTCCGGGAGCAACAGGGAATCCCGGGTCAACCACATAAGACCGGAGACCGGTAGCAAAATGCTCAGTGTCTGCCCAACCCCCATCGGCAATCTGGGCGACATCACTCTGAGGGTGCTGGAGACTCTCGCGGCCGCCGATCTGGTCGCGGCGGAGGATACGCGCCGCGCCCGCAAGCTGCTGTCCCATCTTCAGATCAGCAAGCCGCTGGTCAGCTTCTACGAACACAACGAGCTCCGGCGCCTGCCCCGGCTGATTGAGAAACTGCGCGCCGGTGACAGAATCGCGCTTGTGTCTGACGCTGGCATGCCCGGCATCTGTGATCCTGGCTACCGGCTGGTGAAGGCGGCGCTGGACGCGGGGTTGCCGGTGGAGGTGCTGCCAGGGCCCTCGGCCATCGAAACAGCGCTGGTGTCATCCGGGTTTGCCACCGATTCTTTCACCTTTCTCGGTTACGTTCCAAGAAAGAAGGGTGACCGGGAAAAAACCCTGGAAGCCGTCGCGGCTGAGCCCCGCACCTGTATTGCTTTTGAGTCGCCGCACCGGCTGAAGACAACCCTGCGCGCCGCCGACGCCGTCCTCGGCGACAGGCAGATTGCCGTCTGCCGCGAGATCACCAAGAAGTTCGAAGAGATCACCAGGGGGAGCGCCGCCGCGCTGGCGGCCGGCCTGCCGGAAAGAGTCAGGGGGGAAATCGTGCTGGTGTTTGCCGGCGCCGGGCCGGGCGCAGGAGCCACGGCTGTCTCCGCACCCGCCGCCGGGACAGATGTCGAACAGGCTCTCAGGCAAATGCTCGCCGCCGGCCTCCCGGCCCGTCAGACCGCAGATCTGGCCGCCGCCCTCAGCGGCATGCCGCGCAATCAGGCCTACCAGGAGACGCTCATGATCAAGAAAAAGATGTAGGAGCTGCGGAGACGGGCGCCCTGCTTGGTGGCGGCCGCTTCCGCGGCCTCTCACCAGTTTTATTTCCAGCCGGTAACAATCTCAAAAAAGCCTTTGCCGGCGATCCGCTGCCGGCGCCCGGTAAACCCGGCCAGTCCTATTTCCCGGAAAAGGCTGTCGCGCCACATGTCGGTCAGGGTGTCGGTCTCCCCCAGCCTCACTACCCGCATGCCTATCCGCGTCAGCAGCGTGTCTGGGGCCCGCATGTCAGCGATCACCACCATCCCGCCCGGCCTGAGCACGCGATACACTTCCGCCAGCGCGTTAGTGCGCCCCTGCCGGTTAAGCTCATGGATGGCCAGCGAGGCGGTGACCCGGTCGAAACTGGCGTCTGCAAACGGAAGGTCCTCGGCGTTGGCCTGAACAAACTCCAGCCGCGGCGCCGGCAGACCGGCCGCTTCCGCTTTGCGCCGGGCGACTTTAAGCATCCCCTCGGACAAGTCGACACCCGTGACGCTGCCCTCCGGACCGGCGCTTTCCGCCAGAAGCTGCGCCAGGGTGCCGGTGCCGCAGGCAACATCCAGCACCCGCTGACCGGCTTCCACCGCCGCCGCTTCAACGATGCCGCAGCGAAACATGATCTCGCCACCCACCAATTTGAAGAGCTGGCGCACGCCGAAGTCATAGAAGCGCGCCACCTTGCCGAATTCTTCGCGGTAGTAGCCGGACAGCTTCCCGCCGCCACCGGCCGGAGAACCGGCGCGCTCTTCGCCCGGCCTGCCGGCGCTTGCTTCGCCGGAAACATCGCCGGCTGCATGTTCATCCTTCATTTCTTGCTCTTCCTCTTGCTTCAAAGTTCCTCAGTCCTCATTAATCAGATCGAAACGCAAACAGCACGTAACATGATGCTATTCCGGCGAGCCGCAGGTTCAGCGAAAAATGCGAGCCCGCTACCGTTTACCACATCCTTTCCCGGTCCAAACCACGTCCCGAGCGCCGCCGTCTGCGGCGTCGTCCGCCAATGCAAATTCACGCGTCTTGACGTCTAAACTTATGATAAGGTTGGGCAGGACTTCAATTAAAACCCATGCGATACGTTTGACAGCGCGGAATTTGGCACTCGGCAATTATAAAACGATACAGAAACAATTACAGGGACAAGTGACGACTGAAGTTATTCCTTTCCGCGGGCTGCGCTATAACCAGACCCTGGTGCCGGACCTTTCCCTGGTTGTTTGCCCCCCCTACGACATCATCAGCCTGCCGGAGCAGCGGCGCTACCACGAAAAACATCCGGATAACGCCATTCATCTCGACTTCGGCCTTAAGTTTTCCACCGATAACGACGTCAATAACCGCTACACCCGCGCCGCCGCTTTACTGGAAGAATGGCTGGCCGAAAAAATCCTGGTGCCGGAGCCGGCTCCGGCGCTTTACTTTCTCCGGGAAGAATTCGAGGCTCCGGATGGGTCACCGACCGTGCGCGAAGGGTTTATTGCCGCCGTCAGGCTGTCGGATTTTTCTGAGGGGAAGATCCTGCCGCATGAGGAAACAGCGCCGGGGCCCAAAGAGGACCGGTTGCGGCTGATTGAAGCCACCCAAGCCAATCTCAGCCCGATCTTTTGCCTCTATTCTGATCCGGGAGGCTCCCTTGTCCGGCAGGCGAAGCGGTATGCCGGCGACCCCGAGACCTCGATCAGGGACGAAGCGGGCACACGGCACACCCTCTGGACCCTGGTGGATCCGGATCTGGTTGGCGCCTTTTCTGCCGCCCTGTCACAGGGCAGCCTCCTAATCGCGGACGGACACCATCGTTATGAGACGATGCTGGCCTACCGGGACGAACGCCGGGCCCGGGAGCGCCCGGACGGGGACAGGCCTTACGATTTTACGATGGTTTATCTCGCCGGGATGGATGGCGACAGCCGCTCGGTGCTCCCGATCCACCGGTTTGTCTCCGGCCTGGCTGGCAAAGCCAGCGGCGCCCTCGAACTGCTTGGGGCCGATTTTGATATTCTCGACGTTCCCGGGACGGGAGAGGAACAGCGGCGCCAGATGATCGGGATGATGGCTGAAACTGACGCCGGCCGCAATGCCTTTGGCCTGTACCTGGCGGCAGAAAAAAACTGCCACGTGCTCGTCGGCCGGCGGCCCCGGCCGATGCTGCCGGCCGCGGATGAGCATTCAAAAGCCTTCCGGTCTCTCGACGTCGCCGTGCTGGACAAGCTGATCCTTTCGCGCGCCCTGGACATCCGGCCCGGCGGCGTTAACCAGGAAGCCCGGGTCAGCTTCGTGGAGCGGACCGAAGCCGCGCTGGACAGGATCAATGCGGGCGATACGGACTTGCAAATCGCCTTGTTTGTCAACCCTACCCGGATGGAAGAAATAAAAGCTGTAGCGGCCGCGGGCGAGAAGATGCCGCAAAAATCGACCTATTTCTATCCGAAGCCGCTGACCGGTCTCGTCTTCCGCGGCCTGAAGATCTAAAGAATTTCTGGTTTCTCAAATGATTGAAGCTACATTTACCTATATGTCAAGCATATCTTTTTGCCTGCATCCGGAATCCCCCTCCGCCTTATTCAGTGTCCCGGGTGATTGTGCCCCTCGTGCGGCTCGACCCGGCAGGCAGGCTCTGCGTGCACCAGCGCGTCTGCAACCCGCGGCAACTCCTTTTTAATCCGCTCCGAGACCTCATGGGAGATCTGGTGCGCCCGGCCGAGGCCGGTTTGTTCATCCAGCTCAATGCATACATCCAGCAGGACCTTGCTGCCAGCCTGCCGCGCCCTCAGTGTATGGAAATTGATGATTTCCGGATGGCTTTTGACAATCTGCCCTACCCGGTCAAGCGTCGCCTGCCCCGGGCTTTGATCCAAAAGGATGGCCGTCGTTCTCAGCCCGGATTTGACCGCCGTGCCGCCGATGACCAGCGCTACAACAATGGCGGCAACCGGATCGGCGATTTTAAAGCCGGCGCTTGCCAGAGCCAGTCCGGCAATCACCGCAATTGCTCCCCACATATCGGAGATGAAATGCAAGGCGTCCGCCTCCAGCGCGACGCTGCCTCCGGCATGATGAGAAACATGATGCAGGTAGCGGCTAATAAAAAAATCAAGCACGACAGCAATGGCCATCACTGCCAGGGCATACCAGGTAACGTTGATCTCGAATCCGGTCACCATCCGTTTGATTGCTTCATAAAAGATAACTGCACAAGTAGCGCCAAGCATCAACATCTGCAGACCGCTGCTCAGATTTTCGAATTTTTCATGCCCGAAGGCATGGCTGGAATCGGCCGGCCGCTCCGCCCAGCGGATCCCCATGAACGCCAGGACACTGGCGATCAGGTCCAGCAGCGAATGAGCCGCCTCCGCGAGGATGCCGATACTACCAGTGAGCACGCCGATGATTACCTTGAGCGCAATCAAGAACAGGTTGGCAAGCATCGAAACCAGCGCCGCGCCCAGCTTGGTGCTGCGTTGATGTTCATGCGCGTGATTATTCATCAAATAACTCGATTTTACCTCGTCTGTACAAATATACTCAGAATATACCGGCTATCGGCTATGAGGGCCAGTTTTTCAAACCTGGGGCGCCGGATCGTTGCTTTAATAAGTGGGCCCGTCGAAGGAGCTCCGTGACCGCTTTATTGCTTGCCATCAGTTTCATCATCATTCTTGCCGGCTGTGAAGGTTTCACCAACGGTGTCGAATGGTTTGGCAGGAAGCGCGGTCTGGGAGAGGGAGCGGTGGGCAGCATTCTGGCGGCGATCGGGACGGCGCTGCCAGAAACCGTAGTGCCGCTGGTAGCGATCCTGCTCACCGGTAATTCACACGGCAAGGAGATCGGGATCGGCGCCATTCTGGGCGCTCCGTTCATGCTTTCCACGCTGGCGATGTTCGTCAGCGGCTCCGCCCTGCTGGTCTTTCGTTTAAGAAAGGGGCGGCCGCTCCATCCCGCTGTGGATCACAAGTTAATCGCTCGCGATCTCAGCTTTTTCCTGGTGCTTTACCTGATGGCGGTTGTCGCCGGCCTGCTGCATCAAAGAGCGCTCAACCTGGCGCTTGTTCCCCTCCTCATTCTGGGCTACGCAGTTTACGCGGTAGTTATCCTCAAAACGGAAGGTGACCTTGAGGGCGAGACGAGAGCGCTTTATTTTCATTCAAACCACCTTCCCGCGTTGCCGCGCCTGCGACGGATCGTTCTGCAAATCATTGTATCGCTGGCGGCCATCATTATCGGGGCGCGGCTGTTTGTGTATGCGGTTGATGAGGTCGCCGGCTACCTGGGCCTGTCCGCGTTGTTAATGTCATTGCTGATAACTCCCGTGGCCACGGAGCTGCCGGAAAAATTCAACAGCGTCCTTTGGATCCGCTCCGGAAAAGATGCGCTCGCCCTCGGAAACATTACCGGGGCGATGGTCTTTCAGAGCACGTTTCCGGTTTCGGTGGGGCTGGTTTTGACAGATTGGAGATTAAGTGGTGTTCCTCTTGTCAGCGCCCTTCTGGCGCTCGGCGCCGGTGGGTTACTGCTGGCCTGGACCCTGTTGATGAAAAAGGTGGCCTGGTGGATGCTGCTGCTGGGCGGTCTCTGGTATGCAGCGTTCATCTCCTATGCGCTGGTTTCGATAAAATAACCGCTTTTTGTATGCTAGACTATTTTTTCTGCCGCCTGAAGTGTGGCCAGAGCCGGCATAAATGTCACATATGCGCCCGTAGCTCAATTGGCAGAGCAGGGGACTCTTAATCCCAAGGTTACAGGTTCGATTCCTGTCGGGCGTACCAGATATAGTGCATGCTAATAGCGTGATTCCCCATAAAAAGGGGCCTGAGCGGGTGGCGATATTTAAAGATTTACACCCACCTTTACACCCACCGGCAAACAAACTACCTATTTTTGTTGCGCATCCAGCCTGTCCCCTTTAACGGCCTCCAGAAATTCGGTAGCCTGTTCCGGGGAAAGCGTTTTCGCCTCTTATCTCTCGACGCGCGGCGGCCTGACAAGCTTGGCCACTTTGCGGGATACGAGCTGTCACTGATACGCCTGCTCAAGGGCGCGCCGAATTACGGCGTGCATGTGGCGGACGCTGGCCGGTGAGAGTCCTTCCTTTAGCTTCCGGTTCATTAGCACTTGTATATCGCCAGGGCTCAGTCCGACATGGCCCGGTAAAAATGGACACTCAGCTAAGCCGCTTTTCCAAGATACCACATTTCCTCAAACTGTCTGGGGCTGACATAGCCCAGGTATGAATGAAGTCTTTTCGCGTTGTAAAACATCTCCAGATAGTCAACGA
>JACWAM010000029.1 GCA_014874265.1 Thermoleophilia bacterium
GCTGCGCATCATCACGCGGCGGCCGGTGACGCCTTCGGCGGCAGAGGTTTCGGAAAATCCGCGCGCCCAGTCGGCCAAGCTGCGGGTCGCGGAGAAACTCAGGTAGCTTTAGAAAGGAAATGAGACATGGCCGGCGCTGCCCAACAAGACTGGGGATTTACCGAGATTACACGGAAGTTCGAGCGCCGCCAGCGCCCGGAACGGCGGCCCGCTCCCAGAAGGCGCCGGGCGGCCGTGGCCGCGCCGAGCACGCTCTATGTCGGCGTCTGGCTTGGCGTGATCGCGGTTCTCCTGATCGGTCTGGTGGGGCTCCGGGTCAGCCTGCTTTACAAAGACCTGGCTTTCAACAACCTGATCAGGGAAAGGAACGATCTGACAGTCCAGAACAGCCAGCTTGAGAGCAATGTCTCGATGCTGTCATCGCCCGCCCGCATCCAGCAGATCGCGACCGGCACGCTGGGCATGGTGCCGGCCGGCAAGATTCAATATGTTTACATCAATCCTGTTGACAACCGGCAATTTGCGGAGCTGACAAATCAGGATGCCGGCGGCAATCCGGCGCCGTCCCCCTAGATGCCGGTGATAGGAGATCCAAACAAACGGATCCGCTGGACTCTCCTCTTTTTTGTGATCGTTTTTATCGGTGTTGCCGCAAAGGCTGCTTTTCTCCAGACCGTTGACGCCAAGGAGATTTCCAGCCGGGTTGACATGCATCATGTGGATGAAATTGACACGCCGGCGCACCGTGGCACTATTTTCGACCGCAGCGGCAACGAGCTTGCCGTCGGCGTCGCGGTCAAGAGCGTTGTCGCCGATCCATTGCTGATTAAAGACTCCTGGAAGATCGCCAGCCTGCTTGCCCCCGTCCTGAAAACCGACCCGGCAACGCTGGCAAACGAGATTACGGCTAACAAGAATTCGGGTTTTGTCTATCTGGCCCGGAAGATCGACGAGCCCGCCGGCAATCAGGTTAATCAATTGGTGAAAGACAACCATATTTCCGGGATCGAGACACGTCCGGAAGAGAAGCGCGTCTATCCCCAGAATCAGCTGGCGGCGCAAGTAATTGGTTATGCCGGCACCGATAACACCGGTCTGGCTGGCATGGAGCTAAAGCTGGACAGTGTCCTGAGAGGCACCCCCGGCCGGCAAAGAGTTATCACCGCGGCGGACGGCAGCCAGATCCAGACCGTCAGCCTGACGGAAGGGGTGCCCGGGACTGACGTCTGGCTGACGCTGGATCAGTCAATCCAGTTTGAAACCGAGAAAGTTCTCACCGACACGGTCAAGCAGTGGAAAGCCAAGGGTGCCGAAGCCGTGGTGATGAATCCCAGGACCGGCGCCATTTACGCCATGGCCAGCGTCCCGACGGTGAACGCCAACGATTTCAACCAGCTTTCAGAAGAGCAGCGCCGAAACCGACCGGTGGTGGACACGTACGAGCCCGGCTCTGTCTTTAAAATTGTAACCGCCTCCGGCAGCCTCGAAGATGGCGTCGTCAGACCGGGACAGGTATTTCATCTTCCTCCAACCCTGGAGCTCGGCGGCTACACCATCGAAGACGCGGTCAGCCGGGGGCCGGTCGATTGGGACCTGGGAAAGATCCTGGTCCATTCCAGTAACATCGGCACCGACACCGTCGGCATGATGCTGGGGAAAGACCGCCTCGCCGGCTGGATTAACAGGTTCGGGTTTCTCTCCCGGACGGGAATTGATTTTCCCGGCGAGGCTACCGGCTACATGCCGCCGACGGATCAATGGACCGGATCTACAATTGGCAACATTCCCATCGGGCAGGGAATTACGGTAACGCCTCTGCAACTGGCGGCTGCCTACGCCGCGGTTGCCAACGGCGGCGTCACGGTTTCGCCGCATCTGGTGGGGCGCATCGGCAACCGGATGACGCCGGTCCAGCCGGGGCACCGGATCATGAGCCAGGCGACTGCGGACCAGATGACGGCTTATTTCACCCAGGTTGTCAATGATCCCGCGGGAGCCCCGGAGGCGCAGATCGAAGGTTATCAGGTGGCCGGGAAGACCGGAACGGCCCAGAAGATCGTGGACGGCAAATACTCCGACAGCGACTACATCGGCACGTTCGCGGGCTACGCTCCCGCAGATAATCCGCAGCTACTGATTGTGGTGAAGGTGGATGATCCTCACCCGTTTGGAGGCGGCAGCACCGTGGCGGCGCCGGCGTTTCAAAAGATCATGCAGTTTTCCCTGGACAAGATGAGAATTACGCCCTAAAACGGACTTTTTGCATTTGGTCTCTGGATTTGGAAATTGACATTCGATTTATCAGGATTAAAAAATTGGTCTATCCAAAATCCAATATCCAGCGTTCAGCATCCGTTTATGCCCCTGCCGGCCGCGGCAGAATAAACCTACCGGGATTGGCTCCTGATCCTGCGGGTGGCAATTGGCGCGCCGCTCTCGTACAATAACTCTCCGATGAAGGCGGATTACTACTTCACCCTTCTCGACGGCCTGCTGGCCACCGCAGTCTACCATCCCCAAAATCCAAGATTCTGGCCTGAGCCGCTACCGTCATGGTCGGTCCCGATGGGCAGGTTTTTGGGGTCTGCCGTGATCCTGCCGGGCAGCACCGTGACCTGGTTTCCGGGGCCCGCCTGGCAGCAACTGGGGATTGCGGCGGAAAAGGGGATGCGAACATCGGCGACGCGGGTATGTGGATACAGATTGTCTGGCTAGGGATCAAAAGCCCCTGAAGGCAAATTCAATCAAGAATCATCTTAAAAGTTATTCGTTGAAAAATTGATTACTCTAACCGTGCGGGAAATCTGTGATGCATGCTCTGGAGAACTGCTGGCAGGCGCCGGCGGCGCGACTGTCACCGCCCTGTCAACCGACACCAGAAATGACCTGAGAGACAGCGTTTTTGTGGCGCTTGAAGGGGATAATTTTGACGGCGGCGAGTTCGTCGCCGAAGCGGTCCGGAAGGGCGCGGCCGGCGTCATTGCCGAGACGGCCGCCGCCCGCGGGCTCGCGGCCGAGCTGGCAGCCGGCGAAGCCGCAGGCGCGGAAGGGCGCCGGCCTGCCGGCGGCGTAATCATTATCGCCGTGGCCGATTCCGGCCGGGCGCTCAGACAGGCGGCGGCGCTGGTGGCCCGGCGCAGCAGCGCCACGGTGGTGGCCATCACCGGCAGTAGCGGCAAGACCTCCACCAAAGACATTCTGCACAGACTCCTCAGGGAAAGGCTTGATACCGTCGCCAGCAAGGCCAGCTTCAACAACGAGGTCGGCGTCCCGCTGACGCTGCTTCAGATAACGGCCGGGACCGAGGTCGCAGTGCTGGAGATGGGCATGCGGGCGCCGGGCGAGATTGCGGAGCTGTGCGAGCTCGCCGCTCCCGGAATCGCCGTCATCACCAACATCGGCCCGGCGCATCTGGAGCACGCCGGCAGCCTGGAAAATATCGCCCGCGGCAAGGCCGAGGTCGGGCAAAACCTGCCGCCGGGCGGCGGCCTGGTGATCCCTTACGGGGAGCCCCTCCTCGACCCCCTGGTTGCCGGCCTCGATGTCAATCTGGTTACGTTTGGTTTTGACCGGCGCGCGGATATCCATGTTGCCGGCGGGGAGAGGGTCCGGGACGGCCGCCTCAGTCTGACGCTGTCTTGCCTGAATGAAGAGGTTGACCTCTGTTTTAATTTTACCGCCCGGCACCAGCTCCTGAACGCGATGGCGGCGATCGGCGCCTACCGCCTCCTGGGTCAGCCGCTGGCGGCCGCCGCCGCCGCGGCGGAGATGCTCAGCCTTCCGGACATGCGTGGCGAAGCGCTGCCCATGGCTGGCGGCGGCATCCTGCTCAACGATTGCTATAACGCGAACCCGCTGTCGATGATCTCTTCGCTCGAATACCTGGCCAGCACCGGAACCGGGAGGCGCGCGGTCGCTATCCTGGGGGATATGGGCGAGCTGGGGCCGGAATCGCCCCGCTATCACCGCGAGGTGGGGGCGGCGGCGGCGCGGCTGGGAATTGAAGTTGTTATCGGCGTCGGCAAGCTGGCGGCCGGTTATCTCGATGGAGCGCGCTTTGCCGGTCCGCGGGGAGCCGGCAACCGCCCGGAGACCCATCACTTCGAGGACCTCGAGGCGGCGGTTTCCGGAGCGTCGCAGTTGATCCACCCCGGCGATGCCGTCCTTGTCAAGGCTTCCCGGTTTATGGGGCTGGAGCATTTAAGCCGCGTTCTTACCGGTGTCCCGGTCGAAGATGGCCGCGCCGCGGGCTCTTAGGGGGAGCCGCTCGCATGTTTCAGATACTGGCTTCGGGAATCTCGGCGATGCTGATCACCCTGTTTCTGGGGCCGAAATTCATCGCCTTTCTGCAACGCAACGAGTTTGGCCAGCATGTCCGCGAGGAGGGCCCGGAGGATCACCAGCGGACGAAGAAGGGCATCCCCTCACTGGGCGGCCTTCTGATAATGACCGGCATCACCGTGCCCTTCCTGATCATCAGCGAGCGAACCGCCGCCGGTATGCTGGTTCTCGGCACTTCGCTCGGCTGCGCGGCCATTGGCTTCATCGACGACGTGGCCAAGATCCGGATGCGCCGCTCTCTCGGCTTAAGGGCCCGCGGGAAGTTTGGTCTGCAGCTGATTCTGGCCCTGGTCGTGGGGCTGCTGGCGATTCGTTACGTTCCCGGAATCCAGGAATCGCTCAGGATCCCTTTAAGCGACGCGGTGATCCGGCTTGGTTTCGGCTACTTCCTGGTAGTTTTTCTGGTAGTAGTGGGATCCTCCAACGCGGTCAACCTGACCGACGGGCTCGACGGACTTGCCGCCGGGCTGGTCACCATCACCATGCTGACCTATACCGCAATCGCATTTATCACGAATCAGGCCGATCTGGGGATTATTTCTGCCTGCATCGGCGGCGCTTGCGTCGGTTTTCTCTGGTTTAACTCGTTTCCAGCGGATGTTTTTATGGGAGACACCGGATCGCTGGGGCTGGGAGGGGCGATCGCCGCCCTGGCGGTGCTGACGCGCACCGAGATCCTCCTGGTCGTTATTGGCGGCATATTTGTAGCCGAGGCGCTTTCGGTAATCATCCAGGTTCTCAGCTTCAAATCATTCCGGAAGCGCGTCTTCCTGATGACGCCGCTGCATCACCATTTCGAGTTAATGTCATGGTCGGAGACGAAGATAATCATGCGCTTTTGGATCGTGGGCGCGATTTTCGCCGCTACCGGTTTCACCATGTTTTATCTTTCAATCGGCAAGCACTGAAAAACCGGATGCCCGATGCTGGATCTTGGATATTGATATAACAAATTCAAATTATAGGCGCAAATGATCGTACCGGCAGAAATAGAGGCGCTTGACCGGATTGTGGTGGCGGGAGCCGCCAGGTCCGGCAGGGCGGCGTCCCTGATGATCAAGCGATTTGCACCGCAAATCAGGCTTATAGTCTGTGATCGCAGCGCCGAGCCGGCAGCGCCGGCGGAGTTGGAAGAACTGCGGGCGGCAGGGATCGATCTGAATCTGGGCAGCGAGGACAGCAGCCTGCTTGAGGGGGCCGGCCTGGTGGTCAAGAGCCCGGGCGTGCCCGCGGATGCGCCGCTGATCCGGGATGCCCGCCGCCGCGGCGTTCCCGTCTGGGGAGAAGTCGAACTGGCGTGGCGTTTTCTTTCCAACCCGGTGATCGGGGTCACGGGCACGAACGGGAAGACAACCACCACGGAGCTGATCGGCCATGTTCTGCGCGGGGCCGGCCGGGGCGTCCGGGTGGCCGGAAACGTCGGCACGGCGCTCTCATCGCTCGTTGGCCGGGTGGAGCCCGGCGAGCTTATTGTGCTGGAGGTGTCCAGCTTCCAGCTGGAGGACAGCGTCAGCTTCCGGCCGGAGGCGGCCATCCTGCTAAACCTGAGTGAAGATCACCTTGACCGGCATGTGACGGCGCCGGATTACTTCGCGGCCAAGCTGAAGATCTTTGCCCGCCAACGGCCGGAAGATATTGCCATCCTTAACATTAACGATGAGGCCGTGCGCGGGGCCGCTCTGCCGGGGGCGGCGGCCCGCGTCTGGTTTGCCGGAGACGGGATCCTGCCGTCCGGCAATGCGGGCGCTCACGGTAATGCGATGTCGGCGGTCCGTGCCGAAGCAGGATGGATCAGCGCCGATCTTAAGGCCGTGGCTGCGGCCGGCCGGGGGCTGCGGGAGCGCCTGAAGGCATCTCCCGCAGTGGCGGCCGGGGCCGGTTCCGGAGCGGCCCTGGATGAAAGCAAGCTTCGCCGTACAAGCAGGAATGGGAGTGGAAGCGGCGAAGGGTTCCTTGAAGGTTTTACCGGTGTATTTTTCTGGCCGGAGGCGGCGCTTAAGGGCGGGCACAATCTGGAAAACGCGCTGGCCGCGACGGCGGTTTGCCTGTCGCTGGGCCTGGCGCCGGAGCAGGTAGCGGCCGGCCTGAAAAGCTTTCCCGGGGTGCCGCACCGCCTCCAGCAGGTTGCCGTTGCCGGGGGAGTTACTTACGTGAATGACTCCAAGGCCACCAACGTGGACGCGGCGGTCAAGGCGCTTACCGCCTTTGACGCGGGCATTCACCTGATTGTGGGGGGCCGTCCGAAAGGCTGCTCTTTTGATCAGCTGGCTGAATCTGCGACCGCCGGGCGGGTGAAACAGGTGATTGCCATCGGGGAAGCCGCCGGCGAGATCGCGGACAGTTTCAAGCGCTCCGGCAGGGAGATTGAAACGGTGGATGGCCTGGAAGACGCCGTTAAACTTGCCGCCGAAAGCGCCGCCAGCGGCGATACCGTGCTGCTGGCGCCCGCCTGCGCCAGTTACGACCAGTATGACAATTTTGAAGAGCGCGGAGAACATTTTATATCTCTGGTCAAACAAATAATCGAGGAGGAGATTGATCCCTAGGTTTCGTCAACGGCAAGACCGGCGGGTAAACCGGAAAGCCGGCAAGAAAGCGTCGCCGGCGGGCAAGAAACGCCCCCGCCGGCAGCAGGGAGCGTTTGAATACGCGGTGCTGGCGGTGCTGGCGATGGCGCTCCTGGCCTTTGGCGTCGTCATGGTGTTTAGCGCCAGCTGGGGCAGCTCTTTCCTGGGCCAACACGACAGTTACTATTATTTAAAGCGCGAGCTGATTTTTGCTGTCATGGGCCTGGTGCTGATGTTTTTCATGGCCCGCTTTGATTATACGCGCCTGCGGCGGCTGGCTCCGGTCCTGATGGTGGCCTCCCTGGTGCTGCTGGCGCTGGTGCTCCTGCCGGGAATCGGGCATAAAACCAACGGAGCCCGCCGCTGGATCGGTCTGGGCCTGGCCGGCTTCCAGCCGCAGCCGGCGGAGCTGGCCAAGCTGGCGGTCATCCTGTACATGGCTTCGATCATGCAGCTGAGGCGGAGCCGGTTCACGAGCCTGCGGAGGCTGCTGCCGCTGCTGTCGATGCCGGCGCTCGCCTGCGGACTGGTCCTGATCGAGCCGGACATGGGTACCGCCATCACCATCGCGATTACGCTGGGAGCGATGCTGATCGTGGGCGGCGTGCAGCTGCGCCTGTTAGCGATGCCGGCGATGGCCGGCGGGGTGGGAGCGGCGCTTTCAGTGCTGGTATCGCCGCACCAGGCGGCGCGAATCACGACCTTCCTTGATCCCTGGAAAGACGCCCAGGGAGCCGGCTATCAGGTAATCCAGTCATGGGTGGCGCTCGCTTCCGGCGGGCTTTTCGGGATCGGCATCGGCAACAGCGTTCAGAAGTTCAACTGGCTTCCGGAGAACCATACGGATATGATTCTGGCGATCATCGGCGAGGAACTGGGACTCGTTGGCGTCCTGGCGGTGCTCGCCGGCTTCCTGCTGTTTGCCTTTGTTGGCTATCGCGTTGCTCTCAAAAGCCGTGATCCGTTTGCCAAATACGTGGCCGCCGGCATCACAACGCTGATGATCAGCCAGGCGGCGGTCAACTTCGGCGCCGTCACCGGACTGATGCCGCTTACCGGAGTGCCGCTGCCGATCATTAGTTACGGCGGCAGCAATCTTGTCGTCATTATGGCAAGTATCGGAATATTGTTAAACATCGCCATTAATCCACGGAGTCGCGTTGCCGCACCCGGCACCAGAAAATTCAGAACCATTGAAGGTGGTAATCGCAGCTGGAGGTACGGCGGGGCATCTGGTCCCGGCGCTGGCTCTCGCCGGCGCGCTCACGCATAAAGGCGCCTCGGTCTCATTTATCGGAACTCCCCGGGGGCTGGAAACCGAGCTGGTGCCGGCTGCCGGGTATGAACTTGACCTGGCCAATCTCCGCGGTCTTGAGCGGCGCCTGTCGCCCAGGGTTCTCCAGTTCGCCTGGTCGCTGATCGTGGGGGCAGTTGATTGCGCGCGTATCCTTGGCCGGCGTCGCCCCGATGTGGTTGTGGGCGGCGGCGGCTACGTCAGCGCCGTGCCGGTCCTTCTCTGGGAGCTTGAGCGCCGGCCGGCGCTGATCGTCGAGCTCGACTCCTACATGGGTCTGGCCAACCGGTTGCTGGCCACCCTGGCGCGGCGCGTTTGCTTAAGTTTTGCCATTCCGGGAAGGGATGGAAATAGGTATCTGGTCACGGGCCGGCCGCTGCCGGCGAAGCTGCTTCAGGCGACCGCAGCGGAGGGCAGAAAGACCTTCAGGCTAAAGGATGACCTGCCGGTGGTGCTGGTGACCGGCGGCAGCCTTGGAGCCCGTTCCATCAACCTTGCTTGCGCCCGGGCCTTTGGCAAGGAGCGGCTGGACATCCAGATTCTGCATGTCAGCGGCAAGCGCGATTTCAGGATGATAAGCCGCATTTTGCAGGAGCAGGGCGCGGATCCGGAGAATTATCATTTGTTAGACTATACGAACGATTTGCCTCAGGCGATGGCTGCCGCCGATCTGGTCGTGGGCCGGTCCGGCGCCTCGGTGCAGGAGGTGGCGGCGCTGGGCAAGCCGGCGCTGCTGGTTCCGTATCCGTTTGCCACGGCCGGCCACCAGCTCCTGAACGCGGAGTGGATGGCGGCCGCCGGCGCCGCCGAGATTGTTCCCGACAGTGGGTTGAACGGCGCGGTCCTGAAGGAAAGGATTGAGTCATTGCTCGGCGACCGGGAGCGTCTCGCGCAAATGGGAGCGGCAAGCGCCTCCCTGGGGCGGCGGGACGGCGCCGGCAGGATCGCGGATGAAATATTTAAACTGGTTCAAGGTTCAAAATGAAAAATGAAAAACTTTATCGATCACTCAACCTGTTCAGAAAGATGTTATCCATTCGTTCTGCTCAGGACAGGCTCTGAGGAGCGCGAA
>JACWAM010000030.1 GCA_014874265.1 Thermoleophilia bacterium
CATCTCCATAAATTCCATGAGTGTCTTGGGGCCGATCATGAGATACCTCCTGTTTTTGTTTACTAACAGAAGATATCAGCCGGTTCGGACGGAACCTGAACGAGTTGTATGATCAGTATTGAAGATTGTTCCTTAACCGGGGTCTGGAACTTGCCATGACAGAAACCGAGCTGGATAAAATCCACACTATTCTCATCGCCCACAGCGAAAAAGTGATGATGGCGGTACATGCGCTTAAACGCGCCTCCGAGGCGTGGTCCCAGGGTGACCGGGATTCTCTTGAGCAGTTGGTGGAGCAGGTGTCCAACCTGGAAAAGGAGGCCGATACGCTGCGGCGGAGCGTCGCCCGGGAGCTGTCCCGCAGCAGCTTGGCGCACGCCAAGACCGAACTGTTCCGGCGGCTTGTCCATCAGACGGACGACGTGGCCGACACCGCCAAGCGGGCCGGGCGCTTTCTGCTTATCATCCAGGATCTGCTCCTTCCCCCAGAGGCAAAAAGAGACCTGGTGAAGATGACCTCCCTCTCACAGGAAGCCATGGCCGGCCTGGCGGAGGCGATCCAAAACCTGGCCGAGCCCCCGGAGCGCCGGATCGAGATGGTGGCCCGGGTCAGCGATCTGGAAGAGGCGGTTGACGACATCGAGTTTAAAATGCAGCATGAAGCCTCAAAGCTGCACCTTGACAACTGGAGCACGGTCATTTTCTGGCGGCTGATCATCATTATCAGCAGTATCGCCGACCATATCGAAGACGCCGCCGACGAACTGCTGGCTTACGAAGGAGAGCTGTAAACGGCGGCTACCTGCCTGAGGTTCCGGCCGTGAACGGTCAAGGCGGCATGCTCAGCCATCATGCACACCCGGCTTCTCCAGCCCGGCCACCTGCGCCCGGACCGTCCCCAGATAAGGAAGCGAGATTCCAATCGCATCGAACTTAAAGTCAATCAGCGCTTCCATCAACTTGGGAACCTGGGCGATGTCGCCCGCCGCGGCCACGAACGTCTTTCCTGCCGCCTTGCCGGACACTTCTTTAAGCAGCGCCAGTACCGCGGGATGAGCGGGATCAAAGTAATCGGCCATCCGCTCGCTCTCGCGGTCCACTCCCAGGCAGCACATGGTCAGGTCGTTGACGCCGACACTGATAAAATCGACTTTGGCATTCAAAAGCGACTCTACCGTCAGCGCCGTCGCCGGCGTCTCGACGGAAGCGCCGAAGGCGACGTTTTCGTGTGGCTTCAGGCCGGCCTTGATGGCAACGTCGCGCGCCCATTCATATTCATGGACGTTGCGGACAAAGGGGACCTTGACGCCCAGGTTCGTGCAACCTGCCGCCACGGCACGCCGAACCGCTTCGTACTCGGCGCCAAGCAGCGCCGGGTTGTCCAGCTCCCGGCGAATACCGCGCCATCCCAGCAACGGATTTCGCTCCAGCGGCTCATCCTCGCCACCGCGAAGCCGCCGGAATTCATCCGTGGGCGCGTCCAGCGTCTTGTACCAGACCCGCTTTCCGGCATAGGCGCGGGCGACCATGACCAGCGCCTGCTCGACCGCCCCGGTCAGGACCTCTTTCCTGCCGCTTTTAAGCAGACGGCCCGGATGTACCCCGCCCTGGAGCAGGAGATAGTCGTTGCGGAATGAGATGACCCCGTCGGAGATGGCGGCCGCTCTCTCGGCCGATTCAGGGATGTTGATCGTCGTCATCAGCTTGGTCCTGGTCTTGACCGGCTCTTCGGGGCCATACTCACGCTTCCTCACCCGCGGCCCGATACCGTCCAGCACCAGGCCCCGCCAGCCGTCAACCGTTACCACGTCGCCATCGTGAAGCACCGAACGGCCATACCTGGTGCCGATAACGCTGGGAAGGTGCAGCTCTCTGAGAATGTTGGCGCCATGGCTGGTGGCTCCGCCTTCATCAGCGAGGACGGCCGCCGCGTCCTTGAGCTGCGGCGCCAGATCCTGGGTCAGCCGCCTGATGACAACCACCTTGTTTTTCACGTCCACCTTAACGGGGCCGTCCGGTTCGAGGATAACCACCTCGCCCCAACCGACCCGCGGACTGACGCCGATGTCCCGGACGATCACCACCTCCGGGCGCATATATTTCCGGGTTTTCAGCGACAGCTGCTTGATTCCCGTCACCGGCCGCGTTTGCAGGAGCACGAGGCCAGCGCGGCTCTTGCACCATTCGATGTCCTGTGGCGCTCCCAGGCTTTTTTCTGCCTTTAACCCGTATGAGACCAGCGTCCGAACATCTTTATCAGAAAGTTTGCTCTCCGCCCGCCGGTCGGCCTCGACCTGGCGGCGACTTCCATCCGCCGTATAATAAAATTCCTGGGGACGGAAATCGCGGTGAACGATCTTGCGCGTCTTTTTGTAAATTCGGTAGAGATCTGGGGTAATCTCTCCGGAGACGACACCGGGACCGTAGCCAAAAGCAGCCTCCAGCACCGCCACCCCAGCAGCGCCAGTCGCTGGGTCAACCGTGAACAACACCCCCGAGCTGCGGGCCTCTACCATCCTCTGGAAGATGATGGCGACTTCCATGCCAAGCGGATCAAGACCGAGCCGGTTCAGATAAACCAGGCTGCGGGCGTTAAACCCGGAGCTCCAGCACTTCTTGGCCGCGGCGATTGTCTCTTCAAGGCTGGCGACCCCAAGCACGGTTGACAGCATGCCGGAAAATGATGCATCCGGGCTGTCTTCATCGACCGCGGAGCTGCGAATGGCCAGACGCCGGGCGCCGTTTTCCGACAGATCGTTATATACCGCCTCTATTTGCGTCCTGAGCTTGCCTGGAAGGGGCGCATCCAGAATCAGCCGCCGGGCTGCCGCGCCTGCTCTTTCTTCGTCGCCGTCGCCAAGGGAGCCAAGGGCGCCGCGAAGCGCCCTCCGTATCCGCGCCCGCTGAAGAAAGTAACGCCAGGCGGCCGTCGTCATAACCACCGCCGATGGCGTCGGCAGCCCCAGCTGCGCCAGCCGCGCCAGATTGGCAGCCTTGCCGCCGGCGCGGGAAACCTCGGCTTCCGCCGTCCTGGCGGCTTCTCTTAAGTCAATCCAGAAAGGTCCGGCTGAGGTCTTTATATCAGCTTGCTTGAGTTGCTTGTCCACGATGAAGATTTTTTCGTAAGATGGCAAGGAAAATAACATCGGCGGCCGCGCGTGCAGCGAAGCAATAAGAACTATTCCCCGCTGAACGCCTCCATAACTGACAGGTAGTCAGATTCTCACCGCCTCTGGCGGGCGTCAGCGCTTCCAGCTTTCTTCCGCCAGCTCCTTAAGCACGGCCAGTCTCTCTTCGATCTGCCTTTGGATTACCTGGCGGATCCCCGCGCGTCCCAGCAGGTCCCCGAACAGGGGGATGCCTACATCAAAACTAATCGCCTCGGTGATCCGGGTGGCGCCGTCCTCGGATTCCAGCACATCAGCTCCTTCCAGGCTCCTCAGCTCGCCCTTGATCTGGTGAAATTCCATGCGGAATGGAGGAAGCAAACGGAGCTCCAGGGTAAACATCGTATCCCGGCCATCTGTCCCGGCAGTAGTCTCGGTGAGCATGGAACCGGCGCCCCGAGAAATCACTTTAAAGGATTTGACCGATTTCATCCGCCGGCTCAGCAGCTCCGGCTGGGCAAGCAGCTGAAAAACCCGCTCCGGCGGCGCATTGATTATGATTGACGATGAAGCCTGAAGCATAACTTGAGATTGATGGGTTCGCCGGAAGTTCGATAACAACTGACTCTCCCATCATAACGAAAAACCCGCCTTGGGCGGGAAAAGCGTGGTTTATCTTTGAAGGCGGGTCGGAGAAAGACCGCGCATTTACAAAGGAGCGGTAACTTTGCGACGGTCTATCCCGACGAATGGACGTTGACGCTCACGCCGGTCAACAATGACTTCGAATTCATCGTTGTATTCCTCAACGGAGCTGGCGTAATTTTCCTTGACGGTCTCCATTTGCCGGTCAATAATGACATACTTGTGACCATCGTCTTCAGAGATGGCAAACCGGAACTTGCAATGCGGGCAGGGGGAAAAGGCTCTGGGCGAAGAGCTGTAACTGACCTTATGGCAATGTGGGCAGACAAGCCCTTCCATCTGGTCTCCCAAATCCGGGAATAAAAAAGCCTGCGGAAAGCTCTGCCTCCCAACAGGTTAAAATGATTTTAGCAGAGATTGACTTATTTTACCAATAACCTTTTTTTCTAAAACTTTGGCGTTATCCCTTCGTTTATACACTGCCGGTTTGTGAGAAAGTCATTGGATAATTGGGATTTATAAAAGTGGCGGAAATTCAGGCTTCATCTAATGGGACCAAGCGGGCGGCGTCGTCCGACGCTCAAATTTATTATATTCTGTGTCTGCAAACTTCACTGGCCGTGCCGAAGTGGCGGAACTGGCAGACGCACCGGACTCAAAATCCGGCGAGGCTCACCCCTCGTGTGGGTTCGACTCCCACCTTCGGCACCAGGATTTTCACGCGGCTGATAGCTTTCTGACTTTGAGCCTTTTCCGATTCTGCTCAGCTTTCCATAAATCATATTGAGTCTGCTGATTGATCCAGCTTTCAGCAGATGTATCAAAAACTATTGAGAGGCGAACTGCCATTTCCGGACTGATGCCCGCGCGGCTGTTGAGTGCCGCGGAGAGAGCTTTCCGGCTGACGCCATGCGCCTCCGCCGCAGCCGTGACTGTGATCCCCATCGGTTTGATGGCAGAGCTCGCGCAGAACCTCACGGGATGAGGTGGATTTTGCATGACCAAGCTGTCATTAGTGGCAATATTCGTAGTCGATATCAAAAGCATCCTTTCCTTCGAATCTGAATGTGATCCTCCGTTTCCGCTCACCCGGACTGACCGGCTCCCTTTTCGCTTGCCCGCCAGTTCATGCAAATGCAGACCAGGTAGATCCATATCCTCCGCAGGGGTTGAGGCTTGAAGACGGCCGAGAATGAGTCGCAGCCTCTTTACGCAAGAGAAAGGCAACAGAAGGTAAATCGATCCCCGCAATCCCAAAATATACAGCGGCCCGCAGGCTGGAGGGCCTGGTTGTTGACATCTATTGACGCGAAAGATAATCTTAAAAATCTAATCATTTTTATTGTACTTCGGCTTGGAAAGGCAACTGGCCTCTTGCCTGAGCGGCAGCGTCAGGACTGATCGGTACGATTGGCGCAATCCCTGAAATCCCTTTGACCCTTTGGGGCACGGAGAGCTACAAACCATCAAACAGTCAAGTGAGCAAGATATGATGAAAAGAGTTGAGAACTGCCTTGACCTCAAGTGCAAACGCCTATCGGCATGGCAGGCAGTTTCAATGCTGGGAATTGGATTATTTATTTTGATTATGGCAACCGGTGGCTGTTCCGGTACCGGATCTAACGTTGACGCCGGCAATACTATGAGCCAAAAACAGCAAATCGTGGATCTGGAGTCATTTCTGAAGGAATTTGACAAGAACAAGGCATTGGCCCTGGAGAAATATAAAGGCCGTAATATCCTGACAAACGGCTACGTAGACATAATCTGTGTCAAAGGATTGCCGACCTGCCCGCAAAATTTTGTACTGGTGAAACCCGGTCCGGATCAAGTGGTGAACGGTCACCCTACCTATTATATGGGCTCGACCATCCAGTGTTTTACGGGCCAGTCCCAGGTCGCCTCGCTTTCGCCGGGAAAAGCGGTAACCGTATCAGGCCCCGTGGATGATTATGTCGTAACCATGCAGATGGGAAACTCAGTTATGGGCATGGTGACGATCAAGAGCTGCAAACTTGCTTAAAGAGCTGTCAACTGGATGGCCTGCTCGACCGCGCTGACCAGTTCCTGAGCCTTTTTGCAGAGCTTCTACACTTACGTCAAAGATTACAATCTGAAACTCACACTGGATCATTAGTTGATAAGTTTCCTTTCCGTGCCTCCGCCTTTGCAAGCCTCCAGGCGCCGGATCTGCCTTCGTGGCCATTCTTCATGACCAGATTGAAAAGAAAAATGGCGGGGAAAATAGAAGAATCTTGGGAATATATGTTTTTATGAAACTGAGTCCGGAAACCCGAATAGATCCGCTGCTGGAGAATATCCTTTCCTGCTCGATTATTTTCTCGCTAAATCGCCTAGATACAAACTGCTGAAAAGCCCTCTGGCCAGAAAAACCGTTGGCAGGGCCGCCACCCTGAGCCAGGTGGCTTCGATGGGAGGCCTTGACATTAACCAGATGCTGGCAGAGATCGCCAGCGAAGTCAGGGATAAAACCGGCGGGGAAGCCGGGCAGATCATTGTCGAAAAAACCGGCAAGCAGGGCGAGCAGCCAGCAGGTGATAGAAACGGCGGCGGCGCCGGTGAGGCAAAGGAGGACCGCTCCGTGCGGCAGCAGATTTTGAAGGAGATCATCCGCGATCTTCACGAAGGCGTTCCCATGCCCGAGCTGAAGCAGCGCTTCCATGAGCTGATCAAGGATATTGATCCGGCCGAGATCGCAGCCATGGAGCAGGCCTTGATAGATGAAGGCATGCCTGAAACGGAGGTCAAGCGTCTTTGCGACGTCCACGTGGAGGTTTTCAAGGAGTCGCTGGCCAGGAAAGCAGCGGTCACGGCCCCGCCCGGACATCCCGTGCACACATTCATGCTCGAGAACCGCCATGCGGAGGAGATCATAAGTGAAATCTCAGGAATTCTCGCCAAGATCCGCACCCCCGATGAATCTGCGGAATTCAAGCGGCAGCGGCAACTGCTGGAAACACTGGTGGCGCAGCTTGCCGATATCAATCTGCATTATCTGCGCAAGGAGAATCAGCTTTTTCCCTGGCTGGAGAAGCATGACATCGCCGGACCGTCCCAGGTCATGTGGGCGCTTCATGATGACATCCGCGAAGCGCTGAAGACGGCCCTCACGGAGTTGACCGCGGCGCATCCGGCTGACTCACTCAATACGATCAAATATGCTATTCAGTCAATAAGTGACATGATCTACAAGGAAGAGCACATTCTCTTTCCCATGGCCATGGAAACGTTGACCGAAAGCGATTGGCTCCAGGTGAAAGAAGGAGAAATTGAGATCGGATACGCCTGGGTCCTGCCGGAAACAGAGTGGCCGCGAGCGACAGCGGCGTCCGGGCCAGCGACAGCCGCGGTTGAGGCGACCAGCGGTGCCGCTCCATCGGGCAAGGAGGCGGCCCCAGCGCCGGACACGTATGAACTGGCCACGGGCCGTCTGACTCTGGAGCAGATCGACCTGATTTTAAGGCGCCTGCCTGTCGAAATTTCTTTCGTTGATGAAAATGATGAAGTTCGCTATTACTCGCAGGTCAAGGAAAAGATATTCCCGCGCAGCCCCGGAGTCATCGGCCGGAGGGTGCAGAATTGCCATCCCGCCGCCAGCCTTGACAAGGTGCAAAGGGTTCTGGACGAATTCAGGTCCGGCCGCAGGAACGTGACGGATTTCTGGATCGAGAGAAAAGGCAGGTTCATCTACATCCGTTATTTTGCCGTTCGCGGGGCGGACGGCACTTATAAAGGCACTCTCGAAGTCGTTCAGGACGCCACCGAAATCCGGGGCTTAACCGGCCAGCACCGGCTGCTTGAGTTGGATTAAAAAAAGCCGGGTGTCCGGGAAGACACGTGCTGCGTTCCTACTGCACGAAACCAACAAGTTTCGGTTTTTGAGCAACAATCTGATTATTATTTATCATCGCATAAAGCTGCGCGATCGTGCTTCTCGAGGGAACTGCGGCATCATTGATGCCCCGCGCGCTGAGCCATTCCCGGGCTTCCCTTTCATCAAATGTCTCAAAACCGATATTGGCGTAACACCGTCCCGGCCGGACGACCGCTGGGTGCAGCTTGCCCAGATCTTCATTGGTGGTGATCAGAACCAGGATGCGCAAACCTTGTCCGATGAGCCCGTCGCAGACATTCAACAGGCGGGACAGGGCCTGTCCGGTCTCCCGCTTGGCGTCCTTTGTAAGCAGTTCGCCGGTATCTTCCGCGACAAAAAGATTCAGTTTCTTGCTGGGCTCCCTGGTGAGCAGCTCCAGCATGTAGTCAGCGTTGGCCCCAAAAAACCTTTCCGGATCGGCGATGTAATTAATGTCGATTTCATCACCGCATTCGCGCCCCCATGAACGGAGGGCGAATGTCTTGCCCGTCCCCGGCTCGCCATGCCAGAACACCAGCTTTCCGGCGAGCGCAGATTCAAAATCGGCGTGAAACAACTGCTCCAGCGCGCCGCGCGTGGAGCCGACGTAATTATCCCTGACGTCCTTCCAGGCCGGACAGTCTATTTGGCGCTTCGAGCAAACTGTTCCCCGCGGCGGATTGGCTTGCCGCCAGAATGAAACCACAATGCCATCCTTGGCAGACCCGGCAGGCGGGATCTTTTCCCGGACCAGATCCAGTAGCGCCCTTGCCTTTTCGTCATCGACGCCAAAGGCGTCAGCCATCAGTGATTCACCTTGAAGAACAAGATGAAGCATGCCACCGTCAAATCGCAGGATCGATACCGCCCGACCGCTCTCAAAGGTTTGCTTCCATTCAACTGAGGCGCCATCGAATATCAGTGAATCAGTCGAGGCCTGAGTCAGGTATCTGGCCTCCCGGGCATATCTGAAATCCGCGGCCAGAGCCTGGCTGATTATCAGTTCCGGCATTGAATGGCACATTCTAAAGATATTGCTTTGCATGATCTTTCCTTTCTGTCGCTGCCGGCCACCGGCTGCGCGTTATTTTTCATCCAGGGATGCGAATGATATCAGACCGGCCGGAAGGAAAAAATAGGGTGACGGGGCACGGTCAGCATCTGTTGAGTCCGATCAAGCCTTTGTCATCTTGCCGGGTTTGATGTTCAGAGCATTGGGGGCCGGCGCCTATTGAGGACGATCCGGACGTATCATGGACGAAGGCCGGGAATGTGCGGCGCGAGCGTCCATGATACCGAGCCCTCACCGCTAAGTTTGTAAGTCCCTTTGGGGATACCTTTGAACTACGATACACAATGTCACAAACATGGCAGACGGAATTTCTTGACAACTTTTCCTTGATTAACTTGGGTGGCGGACACTAAGTTTCTCTTAGAAAAATAGTTTGAAGGGAAATATCATGGATCAGCACCGTTGGCAGATGGAACAGTTCACATTCACGAAGGGATAATTTAACGCCGGGAAGGGTATGGATACTTTGTCGCCGAATTAAAAGAGCACCGGCTGACCAATTTTGTTTTATTTTTTTATTTAATTACATAATGTTGGTCAACTCGCCGGCGGGGCGGCCAAGGAACGGAGGCATTCGTGAAGGTTGGCATCGTTGTTCCCTATTCCTGGTCATACCACGGCGGCGTTATCGACCATGCGGAGCAGCAGGCGGCAGCGCTCCGGCGGCTGGGGATCGAGACGCGCACCATCGTCGGCATTGACCCTCCGGGGCCTCTTTCCCGGCTTCTGCATTTACGGCTGGGCCGGCATGATCTTCCCGGCAAGGATGTTATCCCCATCGGCCATACGGTTGTCATTCCCAGCAACGGTTCGCTGGCGAACGTAATCGTCAGCCCGGCCGCCTTGTTTCGCTTCCGCCGCCTCCTGGCGCGGGAAGAGTTTGATCTGCTCCATCTGCACGAGCCGGCCATGCCGATTCCCTGCGTTGCCGCGCTGGCGGCCAGCAGGATCCCGGCAGTCGGCACCTTTCATGCTTCTGGCAGCCTCCCCCAACTTGGTCTTGCCAGGCTGCTTTACGGATCGCTTATCGAACGCCCTGTCTC
>JACWAM010000005.1 GCA_014874265.1 Thermoleophilia bacterium
GGTTTGAGTTTAAGGCAACGGAATACGATTTTGGCGGCGACCGGTATCTAAAAACCGGCGAGACCCTGCCCGACGCGGCAATTGACGAGCTGCGCGGGCATGATGCTATTTTTCTGGGCGCCATTGGCCATCCGGAGGTCAAGCCCGGCATCCTGGAGCAGGGAATTCTGCTGAAAGCGCGCTTTGCCCTGGACCAGTACATTAATTTGCGGCCGGTCAAACTGTATCCAGGGGTCGAGACGCCGCTAAAGGACAAAGGCCCCGACGATATTGATTTCGTGGTCGTGCGCGAGAACACCGAGGGCCTCTATGTCGGCTCCGGCGGATTCCTCAAGAAAGGAACCCCGGACGAGGTGGCAATCCAGGAAAGCATCAACACCCGCAAAGGTGTAGAGCGCTGCATCCGGTTTGCCTTTGACTATACCAAGAAACGTAGCAAGGACAATAAATTGACCATGTGCGGCAAGACAAACGTGCTGAACTACTCTCAGGATTTGTGGATGCGGACTTTCACCGAGACCGGCGCTGAATATCCTGGCGTAACCGCTGACTATGCCCACGTTGACGCAATCTGCATGTGGTTTGTCAAAAATCCGGAATGGTTCGACGTTATCGTGACAGACAATATATTTGGTGACATCATCACAGACCTGGGAGCGATGATCCAGGGAGGCATGGGCATTGCCGCCGGGGGCAACATCAACCCGGATGGAGTTTCCATGTTCGAGCCGATTGGCGGCTCAGCGCCCAAGTATACCGGCAAGAACGTGATCAACCCGCTGGCGGCTATCGCCGCCGTCCAGATGATGCTGGAGTTCCTGGGGGAATCCGAGGCCGCCGCCGAGGTAGAGGCCGGTATCATGCATGTTACCAGCGAAAAGCTTTCCAGCCTGGCAGTGGGCAAGATCGGATTTTCCACCAGCGAGATCGGCGACATGGTCGCCGCCAGGGTGCGGGAGTGCTAAGAATCCGGAGAGCGGAAAGGAGTCTCGATGCCAATAACTGAGGTTTCAAAAATCTGGATGAATGGAGAACTGGTTGACTGGGCGGATGCTCAGGTCCATCTGCTCACTCATGCGCTTCATTATGGCTCGGGAGTATTTGAGGGCATCCGGGCTTACGATACGGCCAAAGGAACGCAGGTCTTCAGGCTGGGCGATCATATTGACCGGTTACTCAGGTCTGCCAAGATTTACATGATGGGAGTTTCTTACAGCCATGATGATCTGGTGGGCGCCACCAAAGAGGTCATCCGGGCCAACGGCCTCGATAGCTGCTACATCCGGCCGATCATCTACCGCGGATACGGCGAGATGGGTCTGTTCCCGCTGCACGCGCCAGTGGACGTGGCCATCGCTGTCTGGCCCTGGGGAACCTATCTGGGTGACGAGGGGATCGAGCATGGCATCCGCGCCAAGATATCGTCGTTCCGGCGCTTCGGACCCAACAGCATGCCGCCGGCCGCCAAGGCAACCGGCCAGTACATCAACTCCAGCCTGGCCAAGGTGGAGGCAGTTAAAGCCGGGTATGAGGAGGCGATCCTGCTTGATGACCAGGGCAATCTGTCGGAAGGATCGGGGGAGAACCTGTTTGTGGTGAGAAACGGCGTTGTGTCAACGCCGCCGACTTCTTCCGATGCCCTGGAAGGGATCACCGCCGATACCGTGTATCACATCTGCCGGCATGAGGGAATTCCCCTGGAGAAGCGGGTGATGGTCCGTTCCGATCTTTACGTTGCCGATGAAGCGTTTCTGACGGGAACCGCGGCGGAGATCGTGCCGCTGCGGGAGGTTGACGACCGCGTCATCGGCGAGCCGGGGCCGATCACGAAAAATATCCAGGAAACCTTCTACAGCATCATCAAAGGGGAAAACGATAAATATGCCGAGTTTCTTGACTGGATCTAAAAAAACCGTGGTTCAAAGTTGAACTTTAAACCTGCAACTTTGAGCTAACCTCTATTTGCCCGAAAACGAGAATGCCGAGAAAGATCGAGATATACGACACCACCCTCCGGGACGGCATGCAGCGGGAGGGCATGAGCGTCTCCGTCGATGAAAAGGTGCAGATCGCGCTGAGGCTGGACCGCTTGGGCGTGCACTACATCGAGGGCGGCTTCCCCGGCTCCAATCCCAAGGATGTGGAGTTTTATCAAAAGATGGCCGGCCACAGGCTGAGGACGGCCAGGCTGGCGGCGTTCGGCATGACCCATCGCAAGGATCTGACACCGGCGAAAGATCCGATGGTGAAGGAACTGCTCAGGGTCAACACTCCCGTGGTCACGATTGTGGGAAAGAGTTGGAAGTTGCACACCACAAAGGTGCTGCGAGTGAGCCTGAACGAAAACCTTGTTCTGATATCGGCGACCGTCGGTTATCTGGCCAAAAAAGGGCGCGAAGTAATCTTCGACGCCGAGCATTTCTTCGACGGCTTCCGTGACGATCCCGATTACGCGCTGCGAACGCTAAACGAAGCGGCAAGGCATGGAGCTTCGAAGCTGGTGCTGTGCGACACCAACGGGGCCACTCTGCCGGGCGAGGCCGCAGAAATCACCCGCCACGTCTGTGAAATTTTTCCGGATGTTCCCATAGGAATCCATGCTCACAACGACTCCGACTGCGCCGTCGCCGTGTCGCTGATGGCGGTGGAGGCGGGCGCGGTCCAGGTCCAGGGCACCATCAATGGCTACGGCGAGCGCTGCGGCAACGCCAATCTGGTTTCCGTCATCCCGGCGCTGAAGCTGAAGCTGGGGCTGGACTGCGTCAGCGATGCGCGCCTCACGGGCCTGACGGAGGCGTCGCACTTTGTGGCGGAGGTGGCCAACATCAGCCCCGAGCCACACCAGGCGTATGTGGGCGAGAACGCCTTCGCGCACAAGGGCGGGCTGCACGTAAGCGCCGCACTCAAGGACGCGCGCACCTTCGAGCACGTCGATCCGGCTCTGGTGGGCAACCAGCAGCGGATCGTGGTCAGCGAACTGGCCGGCCGGGCGACAGTGCTGAAGAAAGCCGCGGAGATCGGTGTCAACTTAAGCGGCGACAAGGAAACGCTGAACCGGCTGCTCAAACGGCTAAAGGAAAAGGAGCACCAGGGCTACCACTACGAGGTTGCCGATGCCTCCTTCGAGCTGTTCCTCCGGCGCGAGCTGGGGCTGCACCAAGACGTCATCGAGCTGGACAATTTCCGCGTCATCGTCCAGAAACGCAAACGGGCCGTTATCAGCGAGGCCAAGATCGTGCTCAGGGATGAGGGGGGCGGCCACGTCATCGCGTTTGCGGAAGGGAACGGTCCCGTGAACGCGCTCGACATGGCGCTGCGCGAGCTGCTCCCCAGGCGTTACCCGAAGCTGGCGCGCGAGCTTGCGCTCATCCAGCTGGTCAACTACAAGGTGCGCATACTTAACGAACACCAGGGCACGGGCGCGGTCACCAGGGTGCTGCTGGATTCCAGTGACGGCAAGAGCCAGTGGGGCACGATCGGCGTCTCGGAGAACATCATCGCAGCCAGCTGGGAGGCGCTGACTGACAGTCTCGAATACGGGCTGATCAAGCGCCGGCGGCGGTAGCGAACTTCCGGCATGTCGCGCCTGAGTCTGGCAAAACCGGGAAAGATCGTGGCCGTCGGCCTCAACTACCGTTCCCATGCCGACGAGCTTGGCATGCCGGTTCCGGAGGAGCCCATCCTTTTTCTCAAACCCCCTTCAGCCATGATCGGCACCGGTGGCGCCATCATCCTGCCTCCCGGCGCCGGGCGGATCGATTACGAAGCCGAATTGGCCCTGGTCATCGGCAAGCAGGCCCGGCTCGTGCCGTCTGGCGCCGCCCAGGACTTCATTCTCGGCTATACCTGCGCCAACGATGTGACCGCCCGGGAGCTGCAGCAACGGGATGGTCAGTGGACCAGAGCCAAGAGCTTTGATACGTTCTGCCCTTTGGGTTCCTGGGTGGAGACAGAGCCGCCTTCCCCGGATACGCGTGTCGAGCTGCTCCTCAACGGGGAAGTACGCCAGAGCGCGCCTATCGCCGATATGATTTTTTCCCCGCTGGAGCTGGTCGCGTTTATTACTTCGGTAATGACCCTGGAGCCCGGCGATGTCATCCTCACCGGGACTCCCCCCGGGATCGGCGAGCTGGCCCCCGGGGACGAAGCGGTTGTCAAAATAGCCGGGATCGGCGAGCTGGTGAGTAAAGTTAGGGGTGGAGAATTTGGCGAATGACGGACTCAAAATGAGAGACCGTTATAAATGGATCGCGCTGTCAAACACGACGCTGGCGGTTCTGCTGGCCACGCTGGATATTTCCATTACCCTGATCGCGATGCCAGCTATCTTCCGTGGAATCAACCTGGACCCGCTCGTGCCGGCCAACAGTTTTTATCTTCTCTGGATGATCCTCGGTTACATGATTGTCGGCAGCGTGCTGATTGTCAGTCTGGGCAGGCTGGGAGACATGTTTGGCCGGGTCAGGATTTATAACCTGGGCTTTGTCATCTACACGGTGGCGTCGCTGTTTCTTACCGTTGACTGGATGACCGGGCGGGCGGGCGCCACTTACCTGATCGGCTTCCGGGTGGTCCAGGGCGTCGGCGGCGCCTGCCTGATGGCAAATTCCGCCGCGATCCTCACTGATGCTTTTCCGAAAAACCAGCGCGGAATGGCTCTGGGA
>JACWAM010000031.1 GCA_014874265.1 Thermoleophilia bacterium
CAGACAACTACCTGATCGACTGGGAGGGGAACGTCTATGAAGGCCGGGCCGGCGGCGCCCAGGCTCCCTTCGGCCAGTCGGTGATCGGCGGGCATTGTTACGGATGGAATACGGGATCAATCGGCATCGCGGCGCTCGGCACATACGACACCTCCGACATCACCTCGGCGATGTACAAATCCTTCGTCTGGCTGATCAACAAAAAGGCAAATGAATTCTTTATCGATCCCGAGGGCGCGGATTATTTTGTCCATTATGATTACTTCAACAACTACGCCCCAGTAGCGGGAAACCCACCCAACATCACGGGGCATCGGGATGATTACCCGACCGACTGCCCGGGAGCGATGCTGTACGCTCACATTCCTCAGATCCGCATTGACGCCCATGTCGGCTACGATCCCGCCCCGCGCGTGTCGAACAACACGCCGACGGGCAACATTAGCAATAACCGGCCAGATATCAGCGTCGATTTTTACACGCCCTTCGGGGTGAATGCTTCGTCGATTACCTTCAGGCTTGACGGCACCGACTTAAGTGGCGTCGCCACCCGCACGGCCAATTATGTCGGCTACCGGCCGGACCAGCCGCTGGCGGCGGGCAATCATACGGTGAGCGTGTCAGCCGCGGACAGCCGGGGCATAGTCAAGAACTACAGCTGGAGCTTTAGCGTCGCCGCCAGCAGCACCACTCCCCATGACTATTACTGGCCCTGGTATGACAACGTTAACGGGCGGGACTGGGTGATGCTGGCAAATCCCGCCTCAGCCACCAGCACCGCCGGTTTTGATCTGTCAATCGCCGCCCGGAGCATGGACCTGTCCTCCTTCCCGGGCGGCGGCCAGGTTGCTCCCGGAAACGCCGTCTCAACCGGTTTTGTCGGATATCAGGGGGGCCCAGTGCGGGCCGGATCGCTTACCGGCTCTCAGGCCCTGGTCAGCCAGCGCACCCTGTGGGGAAACTCGCTGGAAGAGACGCCGGGAACAGATGATGCCACGCTGTCCAGCCACTATTTCTGGCCCTGGTACGACCAGCAAAGCAGCGGCATGAGCGACTGGGTAATGGTCTCCAACAAAAATGATTTTCCTGTCTACTACGAGGTCACCGTTGCGGGTCAGCTTAAGGCCAGCGGCTGGATCCAGGCCGGCGGCTCGGTAACGCCGTCCTTCCCGGGCGCCGCGGGCGGCCCGGTAGAGCTTAACGCCTGGACCGATCCCGGCAAGGGCGTGCCGGCCAAAGTGGTCGCTTCCCAGCGGGTGCTTTCCTTTGGCGGCACTGCGTTTAATGAGCTGCCCGGCATTGCGGCGGAAGATCTCTCGGATCATTACTACTGGAACTGGTTTGATCAGCACACGCCCGGCGTCAACGACTGGGTGATGATCGCCAACCCCGGCGCGAGCTCGATTTACTACGAGATCAGGCTGGCTGGTCAGCTGCTTCAAAGCGGAAACCTGGCCGCCGGCGCTACCGTCTCGCCTTCATTCCCGGGGCAGATCGGCGGGCTGCTGGAGGTCCAGACATGGACCGATCAGACCAAGCAGGCGCCGGCCCGCTCTGTCGCGTCGCAGCGGATCTATTGGGGGCAATCGTTCGAGGAGACGCCGGGCTATGCCGCCGGCAGTCTGATGAGTTCTTACGCCTGGACCTGGTATGACAACCAATCCACCGGCGCCGCGGACTGGGTGATGGTCTCGAACCCCGGTACCTCTCCGGCATACTACGAGATTAGCGTCGCCGGCGCCCTCAAGGGCAGCGGCACCGTCGGCGCCGGCGGCACCGCCAGTCAGACTTTCCCCGGGATAATGGCCGGGCCGGTGGAGGTCCATGCCTGGACGGATTCAGGCAAGCAGACCTCCGCCAATGTTCTGGCGTCGCAGCGGGTGCTCTGGAACGGTTACTTTAACGAGCTGGATGGAACGACGTTTCCGCTGATCACGAAAACCGCGCCCACGGGCGACACCAGCGATAACCGTCCCACCATCAGCGCCAGCCTTGCCAGCTCCTTCGGCAGCATCAATATGTCCTCCATCGACGTGAAGCTCGATGGCAACGACGTCACCGCGGGCGCGGCCAAGACTGCGGGTTCCGTCAACTACCGGCCGGATGCTTCGTTGGCCGCCGGGCCTCATCAGGTATCCATAACCGTGAGCGACAGCGCCGGCCACACGCAGACAGCTTCCTGGTCCTTTAACGTTACGCAGACAAATTACACTCCCCAGGATTATTACTGGAACTGGTATGACGACTCCGGCGGCCGCGACTGGCTGATGATGGCCAACCCGGCGTCCGCTACCGGAGCCGCGACCTTTGAGGCCGCGATTGCCGGGAGCGTGGTTGACCTGACGGACTATGCCCTGAGCGGGCAGGGCTGCCCGTCCTCATTGAGTTGCGCTCCCGGGGAGGTGCCGGCCGGAAGGGCGGCGCCGGCTGAGCTTAACCATGCCGTCGGCGGGCCGGTGAGAGTCAGCTCACAGACGGGAGCTGCGGCTCTGGTCAGCCAGCGAACGGTCTGGGGCCGGAGCTCGCTGGAGGATACCCCCGGGACGGCTGCCGGCGATCTTTCCGACCATTATTACTGGCCGTGGTACGACCAGCAGACCGCCGGCATGACCGACTGGGTGATGGTGTCCAATCATAAAACCACGCCGGCTTATTACGAGATCAGGCTGGCCGGGAAGGTGCTCGCAAGCGGCGCGCTCCAGCCGGGGCAGAGCGCCTCGCCCACTTTCCCGGGGGAGATTGGCGGACCGCTGGAGGTCCAGGCGTGGACGGACTCCGGCAAGAGCGCCCCGGCGCAGGTGGTCGCTTCCCAGCGGGTGCTATCCGGCAGCGGCGGCGCCTTTAACGAGCTGCCAGGCATTCCCGCCGCCAAGCTCTCTGATCATTATTACTGGCCCTGGTATGATCAGAAATCGCCGGGCGCCACGGACTGGGTAATGGTCTCGAACCCCGGTCCCTCTCCGGCATACTACGAGATTAGCGTCGCCGGCGCCCTCAAGGGCAGCGGCGTAGTTGGCGCCGGCGGCACCGCCAGCCGGACTTTCCCCGGGCTAATGGCCGGGCCGGTTGAGCTCGAGGCCTGGACCGACTCCAGCAAGTCGGCTCCCGCCAGCGTTGTCGCTACCCAGCGGGTAATCTGGGGATCATCATTTGAAGAAACGCCGGGCTATCCGACCGGCAGCCTCAACTCATCCTACGGCTGGACCTGGTACGACAGCGGCTCCCCGGGCTCCTTGGACTGGGTGATGGTCGCCAACTTGAACCCCGTCCGCGTTTATTATGAAATCACCGTGGGCGGAACGCTCAAGGGCAGCGGCACCGCCGGCGTCGGCGGCACCGCCAGCCAGGCTTTCCCCGGAACGGTGGGCGGCCCGGTCGAGGTGCACGCCTGGACCGATTCTACCAAGCAGGTCAAGGCAAATATTCTGGCCTCGCAACGCCAGCTTCTGAACGGATACTTTAACGAGGTTACCGGGACTGTCTTTGCCAAAGAGCCGGGGGCAAGCCTGTCCGGCCCGTCGGCGACGGTGACGGCCACCAGCAGCTTCAACGTTACTGACGGGGCAGGCGCCCTGCTCACCACGTTGCCTGCCGGCCAGACAGCCACGGTGACCTATGCCGGCGGATCATATTTTGTTTCCACTACTACCGGTTACACGCACACGGATCCGTTTTACATCCGGATGTCCCCGGGGGACGCAAGCGGCATCATGCAGGTTACTTCATATCACGACATCCCCGCCTGGAATCCGGGCCTGGACGACAACCTCTTCCGCGGCGCGATCGAGGTCCGATACTCGAATGTGTCAAATGCCGTCTGGGTAGTCAATGAGCTGCCGCTGGAGATGTACCTCCGCGGCATCGGCGAAACCAGTCCCGGGTCGCCGGCGGATTATTACAAGGCGATGACCGTTGCCGCCCGCGGCTACGCTTACTATCACATCACCCACGGAGGCAAGTACGGGAGCAACGAGATCTTCCAGCTAAAAAACAGCCGCAACGGCAATGGTGACGATCAGGACTATCAGGGATATGGTCTGGAGGAGCGCTTCCCGGACCTCGTCAGCGCCGTCACCGCCACTACCGGCCGGATCGTCACGTACAACGGCGCTCCGGTGATTACTACCTATTTTTCCAATAGTGACGGCCGGACGCGTTCGGCGCAGGAAGTCTGGGGCGTCACTGACTGGCCCTGGCTGGCGAGCGTGCCCGATCCGGACTGCGAGGGCATGGTCTTGGCCGGCCACGGCGTCGGCCTGAGCGCCTACGGCGCCGAGAAGCGGGCGGAGCGGGGAGACGGCTTTGCCGCCATTCTGGGTTATTATTATAGTGGCACCTCTATCGGTCCTGTCGACACCAGCGGCAATATCCGCATCGCCATAACCCGCTTGTGATATAATCCCTCGCGTCAAACGCCCCGCCGGCGCCGGCCACGCGCCCGCCGGCAGCATATGTTTTCCGATCTCAAACAAATTTTCGAATACCGCGAACTGCTACGGACTCTTGTTTCCAAGGACATCCGCTCCCGCTATAAAGGCTCGATCCTGGGGTTTGCCTGGAACTTCGCCATCCCCCTGCTGCAGCTCATGGTGTTCTATATTCTCTTTGGCATCATCATCAAGACCAAACCGCCGGGGAACTATCCATTCGCCATCTTTCTGTTTACCGGGTTGCTGCCGTGGAACTTTCTGGCGAATTCGATGATGGGCGGATCGATGGCGATCGTGGGGAACGCGAACCTGGTGAAGAAGATTTATTTTCCGCTGCAGATTCTGCCGTTTACCAAGGTGATGGCCGAGTTTATCGCCATGCTGCTGGGAATGATCGTGCTGGCGATCATTCTGATCGTTTTTCATGTCGGCATCGGCCCGATGCTGTTTTTCCTGCCGCTGCCATTTGTGGTGGAATTCATCTTTGCCGCCGGTCTGGCATATTTCTTCTCCAGCGCCAATGTCTTCTTCCGGGATGTGCAGCACATTATTGGCATCGTGGTGATGGCCTGGATGTACGTGACGCCGGTGCTTTATCCAATCACCCTGATCCAGGCCAAGCCCGCCTGGGCCCAGTTCATCGTCAACCTGAATCCGATGACGACCATTATCAACTTTTATCAAAAGCTGATCCTGGACCACACTTTCCCCGATATGCGCTGGTTTGCCTACTCGACGGTCGCGGCCGTGGTTGTATTTGTCGTCGGCTTCATGGTGTTTAACCGTTACAAATTCCGTTTTGAGGAAGAGATTTAAATGGCTGCGAAGAAGAACGTTACCGTCATTTCGCTGAAAAACGTGACGAAACAGTACCGCATCCGCCATGACAGGGGCAGAACGCTCAAGGAGCTGTTCCTTCGTCAGGGAATCTATTCGGAGATAATCCGGGCCATGGACAACATCAGCTTCGACGTCCAGAAAGGAACGACCATGGGCATTCTGGGCAGCAACGGCTCGGGAAAGAGCACGACGCTGAAGCTGATTGCCGGCACCTCCAGGCCAAACGGTGGCTCTGTTGAGGTCAACGGCAGGGTGTCGGCGCTCTTGGAGCTGGGCGCCGGTTTTCATCCGGATTTCACCGGACGGGAAAACGTGTATCTGGACGGGGCGATCATGGGCCTGTCGCGCAAGGTAATTGATGAGCGCTTCGATGAGATCGTCGAGTTTTCCGAGATCGAGAAGTATATTGATTCGCCGGCCAAGACGTATTCATCAGGAATGTATATGCGTCTGGCGTTCGCGGTGGCGGTCAACGTCGACCCGGACATCCTCCTCATCGACGAAGTACTCGCGGTCGGGGATGTCGGTTTCCAGCGCAAGTGCCTGGAGCGGATCGACAAGTTCAAGAGCGACGGCAAGACGATTGTATTTGTCTCTCACAGCACCGATGCCGTGCGCAACCTTTGCGATCAGGCGGTCTGGATCGAGCAAGGCAAGCTGCAGATCAAGGGAAAGACGGACAAGGTCATTGATCAATACCTGAGCGCCATCAACAAGCGTGAGGAAGAAAGGCTTTCCAAAGAAGAGGTGGAAGACGACCGCTGGGGAAGCCGCCGGGGCGAGATTGCTGAGGTAGGCCTGTTTACCCCGGACGGCAAGAAGCAGCTTACCTACAAGACCGGCGATCCGATGTGGGTGAAAATTTTGTACCGGATTAAGGACACGGTGACAGAGCCCGTCATCGGCCTCGCCATTCACCGCGCCGACGGCGCCCTGTGCTTTGGCACCAATACCTCCGAGAAGGGTCAGCCGCTGGAGACGATGCGGGGCGAGGGGGAGCAGTGGTTCCGGATCAGCGCGCTTAACCTGCTGCCCGGAGATTACCGGGTGTCGGTTTCTTTCCACAACATGAAAAAAACAGAGACCTATGATTACCATGACCGCCGCTACCGGTTCAAGGTGCTCGAAGGTCCGCCGGTGGAGATCGGCATGTTCCACCTGGAACATGAATGGCCCGGCTGGCAGACGGTTCCGGAAAAAACCGGGAAGGCAGGCCGGACAAGAAACCGGGAGGCAGGCTAGTTGGCCGGCCTGGTCACGCTGGGGATCATTAGCCATCAGCCGGTCGCCGCTTCGATGGCGGGTCCGGGAATCCGTTGCTGGGAGCTTTCCCGGGCGCTGGCGCCCGATGCCGACGTCACCCTGTTTTCGCCGGCGGGCGCACCGGACGCAACGGCTCCCGACCTGAAGCCAGAAGGATTTAAGCTGGTAGCTTACGATGACGCCGGCCTGGCGGCGGCCACCGCCGGCTGCGAAGTCATTCTCTGCCAGGGGTTCATTCTTAATAACCACCCGGAGCTGCGCCAGCCGGGGAGGATTTTCATCATCGACCTCTATGTGCCGATGACTCTGGAAGCGCTCCCGCAGTATGAGGACAAACCCGTTGCGGAACAAAACGCTGTCCAGGCGCATATCGCCCGCGCCATCCTGGAGCAGATGGAGGCAGGGCATTTCTTCATCTGCGCTTCCGAGCGGCAACGAGACTACTGGCTGGGCTGGCTGTCTGCCGCCGGCAGGCTGACCGCCGAAGCTTATGGCGAGAGCGGCGACTTAAGTCACCTGATCGGCATCGTCCCGTTTGGCCTGCCCGACGAGCCGCCGCATGCCGGCGCCCCCGTGCTTAAGGGCGTGCATCCGGCCATCGGCAAGAATGACAAAGTTGCTCTCTGGGGAGGCGGCATCTATAACTGGCTCGATCCGTTTACGCCGATCCGGGCGATGGCGGAGCTGTCTGGCCGGAGACCGGATATCAAGCTGTTTTTCCTGGGAGCCCGACACCCAGATCCCGGCGTGCCGAAGATGCGCGTCTATGACGAGGCGATGGCTCTCAGCCGCGAGCTGGACTTGCTTGACCGGACCGTAATTTTCAACGATCGCTGGGTCCGCTACGAAGACAGGGTTAATTACCTGCTGGAGGCGGACATCGGCGTTAGCGCCAATCTGCCTCATGTGGAGACGCGCTTCTCCTTCCGGACCCGCATCCTCGATTGTATCTGGGCATCGCTTCCGGTGGCGGCGACCGACGGCGACTTCCTCAGCGAGCTGGTTGAGCGCCGGGGGCTGGGTTTGGTGGTCTCCTCCGGCGACCCGGTGGCGCTGGCCGCCGCTATCGAAAAGCTGGTCGATGATAAGAAGCTGCGCGCCCGCTCTGTCGCCAGCTTGCAGGAAGTGGCCGAAGAGTACAGATGGAAAAATGCCGCTGGAAGTATCAGGGATTTCCTGGCTCGGCTGGGGAGCCTCTCCTCGAGTAAAGGGGACGCCGTTTCCCGGCTGAGCCTGGCGGAAGGCGGGCGCGAGGGCTGCGCGTCGCCTGCCAGGCTCTGCGCCCGGGTGCGGCGAACGCTTAAATCTTGCCCGGTGATTCTCAGCCTGGGCCGGCGCGTCAAGCGGATCGGGCAGCGGGCTAAACCAGGCGGCCCCGGCGGCAAACCGGATGCCCGGCCAGGCCAGGCGGGAGGCAGCGCCGCGGGAGCGGCCACCCCTGCCCGGACCGCCGCCGACTCCCTCGTCATGCCGTACATGCGGGACAGCACCCCCAACCGTCTCGCCAGGGAGCTGCACCGGCTGCACTTTTTTGACGCGACCCGGCAGGCGGGCAAAAGCGTTCAGGTCTTGTTTACGGAAGGGCCGCGGGCCCTGGTGGAGCTGATGCGGCTCCGGCGGAGCGACCTGCTTCAGTACCAGTACAACCGGTGGATGCGCCTGCATCCTCTGTCACAGTCAGACCTGGCGTCAATGGGGCAAGCGGCAACTGGATTTACTTACCAGCCGCTGATCACCATCCTGATGCCGGTCTACAACGTCGATTCCCGGTGGCTGGCAAAAGCCATCGATTCGGTCAAAGCCCAGGTTTACGAAAACTGGGAGCTGTGCATTGCCGACGACGCCTCCACGCGGCCCGGCCTGGCGGAGCAGCTGGACGCGGCTGCCCGCGCCGACAGCCGGATCAAGGTCCGCCGCCTGGAGAAGAATCAGGGCATATCGGGCGCCAGCAACACGGCGCTGGCGATGGCCACCGGGGAATTTGTCGGCCTTCTTGACAATGATGATGAACTGTCCCCTGACGCTCTCTTTGAAGTGGTCAAGCTCCTGAACGAGCATCCTGGGACGGACATGATCTACTCGGACGAAGACAAGCTCGACGCCGCCGGCAGGCGATGCGAGCCGTTTTTTAAACCGGACTGGTCTCCGGATCTGTTCTTTGCCACCATGTACACCTGCCACTTCGGCGTCTACCGGCGTACTATCGCGGACAAGATCGGTGGTTTTCGCAAGGGTTTTGAAGGCAGCCAGGATTACGACTTTGTCCTCCGCTTCATTGAGACGGCGGGGGAGGTGCGCCATATCGCCAAGGTTCTTTATCATTGGCGGAAGATTCCCGGCTCCACGGCGGAGAACTACGACGTTAAAGGGTCAGACGACCCTTCGCAGAAAGCACTGGCGGAGGCTGTCGCCCGGACTGGCGGCGGCGCCGTCGAGAAGGGGATTAACCCGGGATTTTTCCGGGTGCGCCGGCCGGTTGCGGGCGACCCGCTGGTTAGCATTATCATCCCCACCCGGGATCAGCCGGAGATGCTCAAGCGCTGCGTCGGCAGCATCCGGGAAAAAACCGATTATCCAGCTTACGAGATCATCATCGTGGACAACGACAGCCACCAGTCCGCTACCCGCCGCTACCTTGATTCGCTGGTCAAGGGGGGAGCGGCTCGCGTAGTTTCCTATCACGGCCGGTTTAATTTCTCGGCGATCAATAACATGGCGGCGGGGGAGGCGGCGGGCGAGTACCTGCTCTTCCTCAACAACGACACCGAGGTGGCGGAGCCGGGCTGGCTGACGGCGATGATGGAGTTCGCTGTCAGGGAAAATACCGGCGCCGTCGGCGCCAGGCTGGTCTACCCCAGCGGCGCCGTGCAGCATGCGGGCATTGTCCTCGGCCTGGGCGGCGTCGCCAACCATGCTTTTTATCTGTTCCCGCCGGACCGGCCGTCATATTTCAATCTGCTGGACTCTGTCCGCAACGTCAGCGCCGTCACTGGCGCCTGCTTGCTGACCCGCCGGAGCCTGTTTCTGGAAATGGAAGGATTTGACGAGGTCAATTGCCCGGTAGCTTATAATGATGTCGATTATTGCCTGAGGCTGCGCCGGGCCGGTTATCTGGTAGTCTATACGCCCCATGCCCGGCTGATTCATCACGAGATGGTGAGCCGTGGGCTTCAGAAACCGCCCGAGAGCGGCTTCATGCTCAGGCAGTGGCCGGAGATTATTCAGCAGGACCCTTACTACAATCCCAACCTCTCCCGAATTCATTTTGATTACAGACTCAGGATAACCCAGTAAAACAGATACTGGATTCCGGATTCTCGATGCTGGGGTCCGGGAAAGATAAATCAGGTTTTTTGGTAAAAACACAGCGTCCAGAATCCGGAACCCGTTTTATGACGGTTTCCGCCGGTAAAAAGAAACGCCGCTGGCGGGAAAGTCGTCGATCCGGGTGAGGCAGGCAGCGCCGCCCGGAGGCGACCCGTAAAAGGCAAAATAATCGACTCCGGCCTGTCGTAACCGGTTTGAGCAGGGATTGATCTCAATCTCGTACGAATCCTGGTTGATCAGCGCAAACTTGACGCCGGCAGAACTTGCCGCCGGGGGCAAAGTAAAAGTAATGTTGGCCATCCGGTTGTATATACCAGCATATTTTCGCTGAGGATCAAGTTGATGCAGGAAGTTGAAGTCAGGGGTATACTTGGTCCCGTTTACCAGCGTCAGGCCCGAGGTCATCAGGTAGTTGGCCATCACGTAATCGCCGTAGACGGCCCATTTTGACGCCGGTTTTTTCTGCTTCAGCTTCAGCGCCGCCTGTTCCACGTCTTTGCCGTAGACCGGCGCCATCCCCCGGGAAAGGGGGTTGACGCCGTAGAAGGGAATAAGCACCAGCAGGATCGCGGCCGCGAACAGCAGCCGGCTTTTCCGCAGAATGAGGAAGGTGATCACGCTAAACGTCAGGGTAATAACAGCCGCATACTTAAGCCCAAAAAAATCGCCTGCCGCGGCCCGCAGTTGCTGGCCGTAAACCAGCAGCGCCGCCATCGCCAGCAGAGAGCCGGCGGCGGCAAAGCGCCTGCCGGGACGAGCGCCGCCGCCGCTGAGAAAGATGATCGTGATATAAATACTGCACGCTCCCAGTCCCAGCAGCGCCCGGGTGGAGGGCACCAGACTCATCAGGGTGAGCTTTGCCAGCCAGACGGGAAAACCGGCCGTAACGAAAATAAGCATGAATGCCAGATAAGCGCCGAGCGCGTACACGAGCGGGCGGTTTCCGGTCTTGCGGACCGCTTGCCGGCCCGCCGCCAGCAAAACGGCGGGAAAGAGGAGGATGAAATTGCTGGCTTCGCTGGCGTTTTTCCATTCGGCGGGGAAGCGAGCTCCGCTTAAGGGCGCGTCCGTAAATCCGGAGAAGATCCGGGCGATTCCGATCGAGCCCCCCAGCGAGATCCGGTTTCCCGGATAAACAGTTCCGGCCATGACCGCGACCGTGCTCCTGGCGTCGTGATAAAAAAGCAGCAGCGCCGCGCCCGCGGTTATCCCGGAGGCCGCCGCGAGAGGCACGCGGGTCCGCAGGCCAAGCCAAAAAAAGTGGCGGCGCCGCCGGTCAAGAAAGAAACCGGCCAGCAAAAACAGAAGCAGATAAATCAGGACAACCTGAAAAGCGGGGTATAACAAGAGGACGAAATCGACCGAGGCGGCGGTCAGGATAACGGCGCCCAGGATTGCCGCCACCCGCTTTCTCGACAGAAACAGATAGGCGAGCCCGATGAACATCAGATTGGCGCCCGTCAGCATCAGCGCCGTGTTGGAAAACCACCACTGGATAAAGGCGGAAAAAAACAGCCACAGCGTCCCCAGCAGCGACAGCCAGAAGTGATTTTCCGTCAACAGCAGCAGCAGAAAAAAAGTGCTGAGAAAGAGGCCAAAGACGGTGACTCCCCAGAAAAAAGAGAAGCCGCGCCCGACGCCGAGGAGAAAGTAGCCCCACTGCTCGGGTCGGAGGAAGGCGCTAAAATGCTTGACCGGGAGCGACAGGATGAGGGGATCGGCGCCGCCGCCGATGCTGGGATTGCGGACCGGGTAACCCAGGCGGGCCTGCGACAGGGCAAACGGGGTGGCCCGGAGCCACTCGTCACTTCGGACAGCCTCTGGCGTACCTATAATGGTCCCAGAGTTCCGGCCGGGGGCGGCGGGAACGTATCTGTCCCACATGCCAATCGACGACAGGCTCAAACGGAGGGAAACAAAGAGCACGAAGGTGAGCAGGACGCCGGCGGCAAGCAGCTGCACCTTCCGGTCAAACCGGATCAGATGCTCTTCGCTGAGCCGGTTCCCGGCTCGGCTTAGGGTTCGGTCAAGGACCGAAAGAGCTGGTCGCAAGCTGAAGTTTTTTTTGCGGTGGGCAGATATCGTCAAACCCTTTGCAGACGCGAGCGTTTTTCTGATAATGCAGCCGCCAGGTTTTACCCGCGCGCAGATATTTTACAACCTGAACGGCTGGCGTTAGAATGCGGGAAAACCTGGATCTGCAGGCATTATGGCAAACGGAACCAGCGCTTCAGGAAATGAATACAGACGAACATTTTGACAGGATCGCCCGCCACATCCCTCCCGGCAGCCGGGTGCTGGAGCTGGGGGTGGCAACCGGCTACTTCAGCCGCTTTTTAAGCGGCAAACTGAACTGCGTGGTTGACGGGGTAGAGATCGATCCGGTC
>JACWAM010000032.1 GCA_014874265.1 Thermoleophilia bacterium
GCGCTCATTTCATCACCTCAATTGTTTAGTTGTGACTCTTGCCGCTTTTTTTGTTTCAACAAGAAACAGAATTCTATATTAAAGCCTGTTATTGGTCAATATATTTTTTAGAAGTGGCCTGGTTGGTTTCCCCTGCCTGCAGATGACGCACTATACCAAATAGATGGAAAGGAATTGGCAGTTATCCAGCCAAGCGGCCAAGTTGGGGTGGATGACATCAATGAAAGTCCAAATAGAGTAATTTGCCAGATCCAGGAGTTCTTGTTGCCGTAGCGACTGCCCTGGGATTGTCAGGCTGGATACCCTTGCTGGCAGGCGCAGGGACATCGAAACGGGCACAAAGTGTAGTCACCGGTTTGGGCACTTCTTTGTCAACGTGTCTACCACGGGTTCCATTGAATCAGCCGAAGTCGAAATGGTTTGCACCACCCGCCGGGCCAGCTCGGGATGAAGCCGGCATACCCCTCTTTTATCGATCACGAAGTCTCGCGGCGTAAACGTCTGCGACTTCACAAACTTAAGCACTTCACAGTCCACCTTTGGCCGGTAGTGAGATGGCCCGGTTACCCTAGATTACCTTCTTTTGGAGATAGCTTGGCTGAGGGCCAGATGAAGCGCGTGCATTCAGTTGAGATTGAGGCTGAAGTTGAGTTAGTCTCGGAATTGTATTCAAAGCAATTTACCGCACGAACCAAAGAACTGCTTTCTGCTGCTTCCTGGAATTACTTTTCCGCAGTGAGGACAAAAGTTCATTTATTTAGTCATATTATGTCAGTTATTCGAAGTGTGAGAAAATCAGCTTTGATATATTTGTTAAATTATCGTACGGCCATGGCGGCAAGCTGTCAATAATTGGTAAATGTTGCAAAGCCAGGAAAGCATTTTTAACAGAATTTCGACAGGGATCGGACATGGATCAGCAACCAAGGATACGCAGTCGCCAGCAGCTTCTCTTAATTCTGGCTGCGTGCCTTGTATTATTGTCTGCGGGCGCCGTTTTCGCGCTGGTCAGAAGCGAGCCAGCGGGCAGTAAAGGAAGGCTGATTACCACAGGCCAACTGCAAGCGCCTGTAATTGAACAAACAGTTACTTCGTCAACATTCGAGAAGATCGCACAGACGAAGACCCTGACAGTTTCGCAAACTGCTGATAAGAAACTGGCCGGAAAGATAATCTGCGTTGACCCCGGCCATGCTTCAAATCCGGACCTGGGCATGGAGCCCATAGGTCCCGGCTCCTCACAGATGAAAGTGAAGGATCCAGGTGGAACCGCCGGCGTCGAGACTGGAATTGGCGAACGGGTTGTGACACTCGCCATCGCTGAGGACCTGAAGCCGCTCCTTGAAGCCAAAGGGGCAACGGTTGTCATGACCAGGGAGAGCGATACCTTCCAAGGCGGAAACATCGAGCGGTCTCAGATTGCCAATAATGCTCACGCTGACCTGTTTCTGAGAATACATGCCGACGGTTCGACTAACGAGTCTGAGCATGGCGCCAGTACTTTATATCCCGCATTAATTTCCGGCTGGACTGACGGCATTTATGTCCAAAGCAAGAAAGCGGCACTGGCCGTTCAGGAAGCGTTGGTAGAAAATCTGGGAGTAAAAGATGACGGAATTGTCCAAAGAAGTGACATAACCGGTTTTAACTGGTCAAAAGTGCCGGCAATCCTGGTCGAGTGCGGATTTATGACAAATCCGGAAGAAGAGCAAAAACTTATCTCACAAGCTTATCAGCAAAAGGTGGCGGGGGCTTTATTATTGGGAGTTGAAAACTATTTTTTCTTGAGGGCCATACAGTTTGCCACATTGCCTTCATGATCAATTTCAGGTTTTGATCAGCTCTTCCAGCAGCAGCCGGAATTTTTCTTCACTCCGTCTGAGCTCTTCCCCGGCATTTTTCTGTTCTGTGATATCAACGATCATGTGGAAGTAAATTCTCTCACCATCCGGCATGTAACTCCGGGTCGGATAAACAGCCGTCCTGATCCAGATTCCCTGTTTCTCATCAAAATGCTCGTGCTCGACTGCCGCGCCGGTTCCCACAGCTTCGGCCAGCGGGCAGCCGGGATAAACTTCATCTTCTTTCAGTTCATGAACGACTTTAGGGCAGTATTTTCCCAGGATTTCATCCGGCTCGCGCTGCAGTCTGTTCCGCGTGGCTTCGTTGACCAGCAGGATGCGGTGGTTCCTGTCGATCAGCATGACGTAAAAGGGGAGAGAATCAAGAATGTCCAGAATGCCAATACCTGGGAAGCTCATTGAGGCGCCTTTGAGGATTTTGGGATCGCCTTCCAACTTTATACTGCCTTGATGTTCATGCGTTCATACTAATGGTTTTCTGCTCGATTTCAAACCCGCGCATGAAGCATGAATCTTTTTTTAGCGGTTGCGCCTGATTATGATATCTGTTTTCGGGAGCGGTATCAGCTCCCGCCGGTAACTCTTGTGAACTGCCTCAACTTCTTTTTGCCAGCGGTTGGTTGTTTCCCGAAGCTCGACATTTAACTCGGTAATCTTTGCGTGCAGGGCCAGAATTTTGTTTTCCAGATCGAGCACTCGCTCGACCCCCGCCAGGTTCATGCCAATCTCGGTCAGCTCCTGAATCTTTTTGAGCCTCGCGATATCTTCCTGTGAGTAAAGCCTTGTATTTTTTGGCGTCCGGGCCGGCGCGATCAAGCCTTTCTGCTCATAGATTCTCAACGTTTGTGGATGCATGCCGGCCAGCTCCGCTGCAATGGAGATCATAAACAGGGCCTTTGTTTTTGGCCCCTTGTTTGGTTTTTTTGAACCGGCGTTTGATATCATTTATCCCGCCTTTAAGTCTGCGCGTGGATTGTCGCTGCCGAGGTGGGCGAATTTCTCCAGCGCCGCGGCTTGCTCCTTGCTCAGTTTTTCGGGAACAACAACATTGACCTTGACGAGCAGATCGCCCTTGCCGCTTCCATTCAGGCGCGGCGCTCCCTTTCCTTTGACGCGAAACGTCTTGCCGTTCTGCGTGCCTGAGGGAATTTTCAGTGAAATGCTGACGTCGCTGGTGGGGACTTCAACCTTGGCGCCCAAGGCCGCTTCTGTAAATTTTATCGGGACATTGATCATCAGGTCGTCACCGCGGCGATGAAAGAGCGGGCTGGGGGCAACCTGGACTTTTACGTACAAATCTCCCGCCGGACCCCCTTGCGGCGATGGTTGACCTTTTCCTTTGAGCCTGATCTTGCTGCCGTCCTTAACGCCAGCCGGAATCTTGACGGTGTATTTTTTTACGGCACGGCTCTGGCCGGCGCCGCCGCAGCGCGGGCAGGGGGTTTCGATGATGCTGCCCCGGCCGCCGCAGCGGGGGCACGGCTCGCTCAAGGCGAAAAAACCTTGATTTTGAGAAATGACTCCCCGGCCGCCACACTGGGGACAGGTTGCCGGAGCGGTACCGGGAGCAGCGCCGGCGCCATGGCAAACCGGACAGGTAACATCTTTGTCAACTGATATTTTTGTGGTAGCTCCTCGAAGCGCATCGTCAAATGAAAGGTTAAGCACGTAAGTGAGATCGGCTCCGCTGGCCGGCGGCCTCTGAGCGCCATAACCGCCGCCGCCGAACAGGTCGAAGATGTTAAACCCGGTTCCGCCGCCGGCGCCGCTAAAGCCGCCGCGCCTGAGCCCCTCCTCAAATGCGGATGCGTCAAACCCGCCGGCGCCGCCTCCATAAAATTGCTGCGGCCCGGCGTCGTATTGCTTGCGTTTTTCCGGATCGGATAGGACATCATATGCAGCCGAGATCTCTTTAAACTTGGCTTCGGCTTCCTTATTGTCGGGATTTGCGTCCGGATGGTACTGACGCGCCAGCTTGCGGTATGCCTTTTTGATCTCCGCCTGGTTCGCGGTTTTCGATACGCCTAAGGTTTCGTACAAGTCTGCCAGCTTAGTTTTTCTCCTCTTCTTTTGCGACGATCACCCGGGCGGGCCGGACGACCTTTTCACCCAACTGGTAGCCTTTTTCCAGCACTTCCAGCACTGTGCCTTCTTCATGCTTTGCCGACGGCTGGCACAGGACCGCCTCATGCTGGTTTGGATCGAACGCCTGTCCATGGGCTTCTATCTCACACAGCCCGCGCTTTACTAGTACGCTGCGAAGCTGGTTGTAAACGAGTTCGACGCCATCGCTTAAGACGGCCTGATCGTGCTCAGCGGCGGCCTTCATCGCCCTCTCAAAATTATCGAGCACCGGCAGCAGGTCTTCGATCACTTCGGCAGCAGCCCGGTGACCCACCTGTTCCGATTCCCTGGCGATGCGTTTGCGAAAGTTGGCGAACTCGGCCTGCAGCCTCTTTAGCGAATCGAGATATTCGTCGCGCTCGCGGGCAAGCTCCGCCGCCGCCTCCTCTGACAGGGCGGTAAATTCCTGCCCGGAGGAGCCGGCTACGGTTGTTTCTGGTTGTGATTGTTCATTTTCATGGGGATCGGTCCTGCCGGCCCCACGGTTGTTTCTGTTCTGATCGGTCTGCTTGTCCATACCGTTACTTGTTCTTTTCATCTTCGTCGATGATCTCGTAGTCGGCATCTTCAACGACTTCCTCTTCGCCTTCGGAAGCACCCTGCGCACCAGTGGCGCCGGCAGCCTGCGACTGCTGGTACACCGCTTCGGCCAACTTGTGCGAGGCCTGCATTAGCGCCTCGGTCTTGGCCTTGATATCTTCCGCGTTGTCAGACTCCATCGCTTTTTTGAGGTCGTCGGTTGCGATCCTGATGCCTTCCTTGGTGGCATCATTGACTTTATCGCCCATCTCCTTGATTGACTTTTCAGTGGAGTAGATCAGGTTTTCACCATTGTTGCGCGCTTCCACCAGTGCCCGCAGCCGACTGTCTTCTTCGGCGTGAGCTTCAGCATCTTTCATCATCTTGCTAATCTCGTCTTCGGCCAGCCCGCCGGCTCCAGTGATCTGGATCTTCTGTTCCTGGCCGGTGCCCAGGTCCTTGGCGGAGACGTGGACGATGCCATTGGCGTCGATGTCGAAAGTCACCTCGACCTGCGGGATGCCTCTCGGCGCGGGCGGAATGCCCATCAGCTGGAATTTGCCCAGCGTCTTGTTGTAGGCGGCCATCTCGCGCTCTCCCTGGAGCACGTGGATCTCAACGCTAGTCTGATTGTCATCAGCAGTGGAGAAGATCTCGCTCTTCTTGGTCGGGATCGTTGTATTGCGCTCGATCAGTTTTGTCATAACCCCGCCTTTTGTCTCAATGCCAAGTGACAGCGGCGTCACGTCGAGCAGCAGCACGTCCTTGACCTCACCGGCGAGCACTCCGCCCTGGATAGCGGCGCCTACGGCGACAACCTCATCCGGATTGACACCTTTGTGCGGCTCCTTGCCGCTGATTTTCTGCACCAGTTCTTGCACCGACGGCATGCGAGTCATACCGCCGACGAGGATGATCTGGTCGATCTGGTCCGTGGTGATCCCGGCGTCCTTAATAGCCTGCCTCATGGGCGCCTCGGTCTTCTCGATCAGGTCTCCCGTGAGTTCGTTCAGCTTCGCCCGCGTTAGCGTCATCGTCAGATGTTTGGGACCACTCGCGTCAGCGGTTATGAAAGGGAGGTTGACATCGGTGGTCATGGCGCTGGAAAGCTCGATCTTGGCTTTTTCCGCCGCCTCCACCAGGCGCTGAACGGCCATTTTGTCATCCCGCAGATCAATGCCTTGTTCTTTCTTGAATTCGTCAGCCATCCAGTCTACGATTCTTTTGTCAAAGTCATCGCCGCCAAGATGGTTGTTGCCACTCGTCGCCTTGACCTCAAAAACGCCGTCGCCCAGCTCGAGAACAGAGACATCGAAGGTGCCGCCGCCGAGGTCGTAGACAAGAATAGTCTGATCGTGCTCTTTGTCAAGCCCGTAAGCCAGCGAAGCCGCAGTGGGCTCGTTAATGATCCGTTTTACTTCCAGACCCGCGATCCGGCCGGCGTCCTTGGTCGCCTGCCGCTGGGCATCTTCGAAGTAAGCGGGAACCGTGATAACGGCTTCCGTTACCTTTTCACCCAGATATGCTTCCGCGTCGTTCTTTAGTTTCTGCAAGATCATCGCGGAAACCTCCTGTGGCTTGTAGGTTTTGCCGCCTGCCTGCACAACAACGTCGCCGCTGCCATCCTTATCAACTTTATACGAAACGGTTTTTTCTTCAGAGCGCACATCCGATTCCTTGCGGCCCATAAATCTCTTGATCGACGTGATCGTGTTCTCAGGATTGGTGACCGACTGCCGCTTGGCAACCGTGCCTACCAGCCGTTCGCCATCCTTGGTAAACGCCACAACCGAAGGCGTTGTCCGGCCGCCTTCAGCATTGGGCACTACCGTAGGCTCGCCACCTTCAAGAACCGCCACGCATGAATTAGTGGTTCCCAAGTCGATTCCGATGACTTTTCCCATCTTTCTTCCTCCTGTTAGGTGTAAAAGATTAAAATAGCGTCACATTATTAGCGCATTGCCAGTATAAAATCTAAGTGTATCAATGTCAAGTTTGTTTCCAGATCTGTGAGGCAAGCAATGACCGGCCTTTCGTGTTTAACCTGGGCCGGTGATTTGGCGGGCTTTATCATAAAATCCCCCAAAACTGCTTTTTAAAACTGGCAGAACAAAGCAGCGATATTTGCGGTCTGTCCTGCAGGAGCGCGCCTGCCCGTGACGCTTTGAATATAAGCAACCGTGTTTTAATAAGTTGCAAACTGATACTAGGATAAGATAGAGTTTTGCTCGTCAAGGACGACTATCATCCCGGAGAGATGTATGACAGAAGAACGGTTGCCATTTGGTGTCGCAGCCCGATTATCGCGTTATCTTCAGATCCTTACCCAGGCGAAAAAGTCCGGCAAGAGCAATATTTCTTCACGAATGCTGAGCGAATATTCCAACGTTAACCCGACGCAGATTCGGCGCGATCTGTCAGCCTTCGGCAAGTTTGGTAAAAGAGGAGTCGGCTATAACATTGATTACCTGACCGGGCGGATCAAGGAAATCCTGCACAATTCCGGTCAGCACAATCTGGCAGTTATGGGCAGCGGCAATCTCGGCACTGCCATCGCCAGCTCTCACGCGTTCGCAGATCACGGCTTCAACGTTGCCGCCTTGTTTGACGCTGCTCCCGGGAAAATCGGCAGTGTTGTCGGGAGCCTGACCGTGCAGCCCCTTAGCGAGGTTTCAGACACCGTTCAGGAGAAGGGAATTATCGTCGGCGTCCTCGCGGTTCCCCCGGAGGCGGCGCAGGCGGCCGCGAACATGCTGATGAAGGCGGGGGTGAGGATTATTTTCAATTACAGCGAAGCGCTTGTTGACGCGCCGCCGGGCGTCGCGGTCCATTCCATGAGCCCGGCCGGAGAGTTGCTTTACGCCCTCTATTTTTATTTGACCTAACCAACTGGATGTAATATAAAAAGTTTAGACGGGCATGAATCTCGAAAAAAGCGCCTGTATAAAGACGCTTTGATCACGGTTAAAAGCCGGCCGGTCGCGGACGCACGGGGCGCGGAAGCGATGAAGGACAAAGTTGCGGTTATCTCATCAGCTCCTGAAGGGATTTGTTTTGCAGGAGATAGCAGAAAAACTGAATGATCCGCTCGTCAGCTTCCAGTTGTTCAGGCGTTTTGTCAACGTAAAGCGCGGAGATTGGATCAAGTTGTGAACGGTGCTCGTCACAAAATTCTGAATCCAGGCCCTGCGAAACCCACTTGCTACATCCCGCAGCCTTGCACTTGTTTAACTTCTTTTCCATCCCTATCAATCCTTGGGATTCGCCGGGCTGCAGCGTGTGGGTACCGCTAGCGAGCAAACCGAGTAAATCATAACTATTATAGGTCATTTTTACTGTATTTGAAAAGAGGTTATTTCATTCCTTAAGATGAGAAAACCAGGATGACATTATCATGATAATGCGCCGGACAAAAATAGTCGCTACTCTTGGACCCGCCACCGAAGGGAAAAACCAGATTAAAAGCCTGGAAGAAGCAGGTGTTGACGCCATCAGGCTCAATTTCTCACACGGTAGCCACGAGGAATTTTCCAGGTTGCTGCCGCTGGTCCGGTCCGTGGCGGCTGAGGCGGGGCGGCCGATCGCCCTGATCGCAGACCTTCAGGGACCCAAGATCAGAGTGGGGGAGATGCCGCCGGCCGGCATCAAACTGGTACGCGGTCAGCAAGTCAGGGTGACGCCAAGCAGGGTGATCGGCTCGCGCGATACGATTCCGATAGCGTATGGCGGACTGGCTCAAATTATTGAAGCGGGCCGGCGCATTCTCCTTGATGACGGCCGCATCATCCTGAAGGTTCTGGAAATGCGGGACGGGGAGGCGGAATGCCGCGTCATTTCCGGCGGCACGCTGCTTTCGAAAAAGGGAGTAAATTTTCCGGGAGCCACGGTTCCCGAGCCGAGCCTGACTTCCAAAGACAGGCAGGATCTTGAATTTGCCCTGCGCGCCGGCGTTGATTACATTGCTCTTTCGTATGTGCGATCAGCTGGCGATATCGACGAGTTGCGCCGACTGATTTCCCATCAGACCGACAGACAGGTCAAGATAATCGCCAAAATTGAAAAACGTGAGGCGATCCGGGAGATTAACTCAATCGTGGCGGCGGCGGACGCCGTCATGGTTGCCCGGGGGGACCTGGGAGTGGAAATCGCGCCGGAACGCGTTCCCTACTGGCAAAAGGAGATCATACACAGGGCCACGGCGCAGGCGAAAATGGTCATTACGGCAACCCAGATGCTGGAATCGATGATCAACAGTCCAACCCCGACCAGAGCCGAAGCCAGCGACGTCGCCAATGCTGTCTATGACGGCACGGACGCGGTTATGCTCTCGGGCGAGACCGCGGTGGGGAAATATCCGGCCCGGGCGGTCGCGACCATGCACCGGATTGCCCGCACGGTTGAGGCCTCCATATCCCGCGCCTCGATCATCGAAGGTGCGACAGGCTCCGTGACCAAAGCCATCAGCTCTGCCGCTTGCGAGCTGGCGGCAAATCTGAACGCGGCGGCAATCGTGACGCCGACTAGTTCCGGCCATACGGCGCTGGAGGTTGCCAAACACCGGCCGCAGGCGCCCATCGTCGCGATCAGCTCCGGCTTGGACGTCGTCAATCAGCTGGCGCTTGCATGGGGAGTGCAGCCGCATCTGATTTCGCCGGCGCGCGATACCGACGACATGTTTTCCAAAGCAATTACCGCCGCCGGCTACAGCGGCTTTGCCGCGCCCGGCCAGGTAATTGTGATTACGGCCGGGGTCAGGGTTAACGTGCCGGGAACCACCAACCTGATCAAGGTGCAACAAATGGAGGAATGAGCGCCACTGGTGAAGGATTGCCGCCGCTGCCATCGAAGATATTCTTCATCGGAAATTCCCGCGCCAGAGCATGGCAGGGACAAAACCGAGAGCTTAAGAGAGGAGCATGTTTGTCATCTAGAGCAGCTGCGGCGACGAGGGTGTCAAGGCCGCGCCGCCGGGGACTTTGGCGGCTGGGCATGCTCGGCATCATCCTGATTATCATGGCCGGCTACGTATCGCCGCTGAGGTCGATTTACGAAACCAGTCAGCAGATTAATCGAGAGCAGGCGGCCACTGCCGGGTTAAAGCAGCAGCACGACATGCTCGTGACAGAGCAGCACCGGCTTCAGGATAATACTTACGTCGAGCAGGTAGCCAGGCGCGACCTGGGGCTAGTCCTGCCCGGCGAACAGGCTTACGCGGTCAAGGACCTGAACAAAGGCGACCAGCCACAGAGTCCGCCGCCGGCGCCGCCGGGAAAATCCTGGCCGCGGAGGGCGCTCGACAGCGTGGAGTCATTGATTCCCTGAAGGCGGGTTTTGCCATATCTTCTGATGTCCGGCTTAATGCCATCGTAGAATGGCAACTAGGTCGCCGCCCCGGGATTCCTTTTCGGGTCCGGGCGAGTTGTTGTTTTGGTTATCCGGCAGTCCTCTTAAATCAGACCTCTGATGCCGGCGGCAATCCCAATCCCAACCTGTATTATCTGTGTTGCCCTTACCTCAGGCGCGGGCTGGCGCGCCTGGAAGACGCCGGCCTGACGCAAAGGCTGACAAGGCTGGCGGAGGCCGACCCGGAGGTGGCTGGATCGCTGGCAGAGGCGCAGAAAAATTTTCAAGCGGAATGGACGCGCCAGGCCGCGTCTACGGGGAGAAACGATCCGGGACCGGCTCCGCGAATCGCGGCCGCTGCGTCGGACATGTCAGTAAAGTGCCTGCACGCCCACTTTGCCTACTTTCTTGTGCATCCAGGTTACCTGCTAGGAAAAATAATTCTCGCCGGGCTGCCGGATGAGTGGTGTCCGGATGAGCGCTGCCAGGCTTCGCTCGCGCAAAATTCCATTGCGCCAAATGGCTAGAGTGGCGGTCATCGATACCGGCACCAATTCGACGCGGCTGATCATCGCGGATGTGACGGACGGCTCCGTGCGGGACCTGCTGAAGCAAACTACTGTCACCCGGCTGGGGGAGGGCGTGGATGAGACAGGGCGTCTGGGTAGCGGGGCCCGGCTGAGGGTGAGCGTTTGCGTGGCGGCTTATATGGAAGAAATCCGCCGCTTCAATGTTGATAATTCGATTATCATTGCCACAAGCTCTGTCCGGGACGCCGCGGACGGGCCTGAATTTCTCGAGGATCTGGCCCGGCGATTTCACATGTCATACAAATTGCTGTCCGGACAGGAAGAAGCGGCGCTTGGTTTTCAGGGGGCGGCTCTCGGCCTTAAGGGCCCGCAGCGCCTGCTGCTGCTGGACGTTGGCGGCGGCAGCACGGAAATTGCTGCCGGAATGAGCGGCGGCGAGCCGGATTACAGCGTCAGCCTCGACCTGGGCTGCGTCCGCCTCACGGAGCGTTTTTTCCGGAGCGACCCGCCGGCAGATGATGAAATCAGCGCATCTTTACATTTCATCCGGAAAGTGTTTGACGAAAGTATGGACAGGAGCCGCGCCGGCGCCTTCGAAGCCGCGGTCGGCGTGGCCGGCACAGCGACGGCACTGGCAGCGATCGACCTCGGCTTAAAGGAATATGACCGCGACGCCGTCCACGGGCATACGATCTCCCGGAACAGGATTGACGGGATTTGCCTCTCCCTGAAGGCCAGGACCGCGGACCAGCGGGCCACGGCGTATTCGCTGGAGCCGGGGAGGGCGGACGTAATCGTAGCCGGCACCCTGATTGTTTTGCAGCTGATGGAGTGCTTCGACATTCATGCGTTGACAATTAGCGAAAGAGACATTCTTGAAGGCGCGGCGCGATGGTTTGGCCGGATCAAACAGGCGTAAGGAGGGAAACATCGCAAATCGTGTGGTGCCCGAGGTGGGATTCGAACCCACACACCCAAAGGGCGAGGGATTTTAAGTCCCTTGTGTCTGCCAGTTCCACCACTCGGGCAGTCGCGGTGCGAAACAACGCTTCATTATACTTGGAGGCTGCCGGAAAAAGCACCTTCTGCCCGAGGCAAGCCCCTCGTAGATTCCCCAATGAATTGGTAATTGGTTGTTAAGAAGTGAACGCCTTCAGCCCTGGTTCTTGATGAGTAGCACGGTTGTGCCGCTCTCGCTTGTCTCCACATCCACCTTGTCCATCAGGCTTCCCATGATCCCAAAGCCCAGTCCCTCGGAAGGCGGCGGCGGCAGCGGCATACCTTGCCCCTGGTCAAGCACCTCGACCAGGAAGCTTTCCGTTTCCAGATAGCAGCTGACCTCGATGACCTGCTCACGGTGGCCGTCAAGTTGGGCCGGATAGGCATGCCTGACCACGTTTGTGGCGGCCTCGGAAAGCGCAACCTTGATGTCGGCGATGCTGTCTTCGCTGAAGCCGAGGTCCTGCGCTGCTGCCGAAACGACCAGCCTTACCAAGGAAAGATATTCTGCCTTTGCTGGCACCACCAGGTTAATCACATTTGTATTGTCGGGAGTCACCTGAATTACCTCATATCTCTCTCGTTTTAAGGCTCTGCCTGAGAGTCTGCAGCGTCCTTCTCAGAAGCCTGGACACGTGCATCTGGGAGATCCCCAGCCGCTGGGCGATCTCAGTCTGGCTGCGTCCCTCGATGAACCGGAGGTAAAGCAGGTTCTGTTCTCTTGAGCTGAGCGCCGACATCGCCCCCGCAAGACTTAAACGCTCATCTAGTATTTTCAATGTCTTATCCTCGCCGCCAATAATATCCAGGAGCGAGAGGTCTCCTGCCTCAGACGAACTGGTGTTAAGTGAAGCGACAGAGACACTTTCGGCACCTTCCAGTCCTTCGATAACTTCTTCCTCGCTAAGCCCCATTTCCCTTGCAATATCCGGGACGCCCGGCGACCGGCCATGTTCCTGCGAAAATCTCTGAATCGCGCTGTTGAGTGCATGGCTTCGCTCCCGCAAACCACGCGGCAACCTGATCGTTGATGCCCGGTCCCGGAAGTAGCGCTTCAGCTCGCCGACGATAGTTGGCACTGCATATGTAGTAAATTGCACATTTCTGCCCGGATCAAACCTGTCAATTGCCTTAAGCAAGCCCATTGAGGCCACTTGCACCAGGTCATCGAGGGGTTCGCCGCGATTGATGAACCGTCTCGCCAGCGAATGAGCCAGATCGAGGTGAGCGTTTACCAGCATCGATTTTATATCAGGATCGTGAGAATCCTGATATATACGAAACAGGGACTGGATCTCTGCCCGGCTCAGAGATTTATGCGGGCGGCGATGCAAATTAAATCACTCAGCTAGACTCTTGACAAGAATCACTTCATAACCGCCCCGAGGGTTTGGAATCTGCTCCATCCGGTCGGCAATTCTCTCCAGAATAAACCGGCTGTAATGGTTTATCTCGTTGTCTTTAAACAGGTCGTGCGAGATGCCTTCCGTAGCGACTTCTAGCTTTTCCGGGCCCAGGTTAAAGCGGATGCACAGCCGCCCCAGAGGGGGATTTTCGTCGGCAAGGAAGAGACGGAAAAGCTCATCAAGACCAGTCTGCAAATCGTCGGCCTGATCCAGGTTAAGACCTGTCTTGCTCGCCACCGCCGCAGTTGTCAAGCGGACGATTTTTGCCATGTTTTCCTCATGCGGCAGTTTCAGTCGAACAACATCGGTTGATTGCTCCTCGGTCAAATAGACACCTCCATCGCGGCTATTTTATACCCATTATCCGGTAAATTAAAAAATCGGTACCAGCCGGTGTGTTCCGAACCATGATCATGGGCATGCTATAATCTGAATTGTGATCGCGGTTGCTGCTGAATATGACCGTCACAGGTCTGGAATAACCGTTTGCCTGGAAGAAAATCAAGGAAAGCAGGACACGGTGACTAAAAAAACGGAAAAAGAACGCTGCCGGCTGCAAGAGGCACTGGGCATTGAGGCCTGGTGCTCGCGCGATAAATGCATTTACTGGCGGTTGCTGGACTCGCAGGATATTGATGTGAGCAACGTGCAGGGTTGCGGCCTTCATCATTACGGTGTTATTAATGATCTCGACAAAGCGACAGCCAATTGGCTTCTTTCGATGAAAAAGAGGCTGGAAAATACCACGCCGGAGTATGGTAAAGCAAGGGTTACGTTCCGCCGCCGCGAAGAAAAATAAAGCGGCGCCGCGTTTACCCGGGAAGTTTTCGGGTAAATTTGCTGGTATAAGATTAAAGCCTGTCGGTGGATTAAATGAAGCTAATTGGTCGCAAAGTTGGTATCGTTGTTGGTCCCGGTTATGATGATGGCCAGGTGACTACGGTTTTCCGGCTGCTCCGCGGGATGGAGGCTGCTGTCGAGATAATTGGACCGGGGGAGACGATTCTACCCGCAATCACCGGCATGCGGGGCACAGTGATCCGGCCGACGGTGCAGCTATCACGCGTTAGCGCCTCGGGCTTGGACGCGGTTATCGTTCCCGGGGGAAACTCAACCGCCAGCCTGCAGTCCGATGTCATGGCGCTGACCCTGCTAATTGAGATGGCAACGGCCGGAAAACCCATCGGCGGCATCAGCAACGGCGTGGCGGTGCTGGCTTCGGCGGGACTGGTTGCCGGCATGCGGGTGACTGGAGATCTTCGCATTAGAATGATGCTGAAAGAGAGCGACGCCACATTTCTGGATCAGGGTGTTGTCGTTGATCATAATCTGGTGACGTCGCAGTCTGAAGAAAATCTGCTGCATTTTGTCGACGCCATAGCTTTCCTGCTTGAGCCTGCTACTTCTTTGCGTTAGCAACTTTCAGGAAACTTCCCGTAGTTTAATTTCCCGCAGCTACGTGCTTGGTGTATCCTGTTAATAGCGTTTTTTCAACTGCCGTTGGCATTGCCACGAATTGCCTGCCGGGACAGGATCTTCATGAACACCGCCAAGAGGACAATACTGGTAGTCGATGACGAATCCGCCGTCCGCAAGCTGGTCAAGACATACCTGGAGCGTGAGGGTTTTACCGTACTTGAAGCTGCCGACGGTTCTGCGGCTGTTAACCTTTCCCGCCGGGAGAAACCGGATCTGGTTATTCTTGATCTGATGCTGCCGGAAATAGACGGCCTGGAAGTTTGCCGGATTTTGAGGAGCGAGTCGGATGCTTTTGTGCTGATGTTGACGGCAAAAGCAGATGAATCCGACAAGCTGACTGGACTCGGCCTGGGCGCGGATGATTACTTGACGAAGCCTTTTAGCCCGCGGGAACTGGTGGCGCGCGTACGGGCGATTCTGCGCAGGGGCGCCGGAGGGCCGGCAGGGACAAAAATTATCAACGCCGGTCCCGTCAGGGTTGACCGGATCAGACACGAAGCTGCTGTCGACGGCAAGCCGCTGGATTTGACGGCAAAAGAATTTGAGATCCTTCTGCAGCTACTCCGGCACCCGGGAATGGTTTATTCCAGGCAGCAACTGTTACAGCAAGTTTGGGGATATGACTTTTTCGGCGACGCGCGGGTGGTTGATGTGCACGTCGCCAAATTGAGAAAAAAAATAGAGGCTGATCCGGCAAATCCAAAATATATCAAAACAGTTCGGGGCATCGGCTACAAACTGGTTACGGATGAAAGAAATGAGCGTTAATCAGATTCAGATCAAATGGAAGCTTTTGGCAACCTTTCTTTTTGTCATCGCCGTTTGTGTTGCGGTGGCGTCCATTGTCACGAGAGAAATAACGATCAGAGTTTTTAATCAACATATGCTCGGTATGGGGCAATCAGGTATGAGCGGCATGATGAGCTCCGTCAGTGGCGATGTGCAGCAATCGCTGGCGGCTGCGCTTAATGAGTCCCTTTTCTGGGGAGGCGCGGCCGCGGTGGCCGCTGCCCTGTTCCTGAGCTTTTTCATAGCCCGCCGAATAACAAGTCCGATTAAAAACATGGCCGGGGTTACCGAGCAGGTTGCCAGGGGCGATTACAGCCGGCGTGTCAACATCGCGTCCGGTGACGAGCTCGGCAGTCTGGCGGAGAGTCTGAACAGCATGGCGGCCAGCCTGGAGGAATCACAGAGGATGCGGCGGGATCTGATGGCGAACATCGCTCATGAGCTGCGCACACCGCTAACCAGCATCTCCGGTTACATGGAAGGGTTTTCCGACGGCGTTATCGAGGCCACTCCCGCGGCCTTTGAGCTGGTTCGGGGCGAAGCAGCCAGGCTTAGCCGGCTTGTTGACGACCTCTCCCGGCTGTCCCGGGCCGAATCCGGCCAGGAGCTGTTTCATATTACCGGCCTGCCAGCCGGCCAGTTTATTGGCCGGATCGGTCAAAAACTCGCGCCGCAATATGGGGACAAGGGAGTCAACCTTGATATCGCCGTCGAGCCGGGCACTCCTCCGATGGCGGCAGACGCCGACAAAATGGATCAGGTGCTTGTCAATCTCCTTGACAACGCCCTCAGATACACAGAGCCGGGAGGAAGAGTCAGTTTGACTGCTTCGGGCGAGAACGGCCAGGTGGACATCCGCGTTGCCGACACCGGCATGGGAATATCCCGCGAGGACCTTGGTCATATTTTTGAGCGCTTTTATCGGGCGGACAAATCAAGGTCACGCGCCAAGGGGGGCAGCGGTATCGGCCTTACCATCGCCAAGCGGTACGTGGAGGCGATGGGGGGCGACATCTCCGTAGTAAGCAAGGAAGGCGGCGGTACCACCTTCAACGTCAAGATCCCATCCTCAAGCGCCCCCTCACATTAGATAATTTCTTCACAAATTCTTCATGAACAGGAAACGGTTCCTTCATTTTTAACGGCGATAATACTGTTGAGAGTCGATTCTGTCCTCTGCCGGGATATCTCAAAGTTCAAATTCAACCGTTAAAAAAGGAGAAACCAATGTCGAAAAGAACGATTACGTTGATTGGCGTGGCCGCAGTTGTGGCGATTTTCCTGGGGGCGGCGGCAGTGTATGCGGCCAGCAATCGCACCGGCGCCGGCTGGAGAATGATGGGATTCCGGGGGAGCGGTCAGCCACCCTGGTCACAAAGCGGTCAAGGTGACAGCAGCGGCTATTACGGTCCGGGCATGATGGGGAGCAACGGTTTTGGGCCGGGCCGGGGCGGTTACGGCCAGACAGGTCCTGGTGGCTACGGATCCGGCCCTGGGGGCGGATACGGACCGGGTATGATGGGCAGCGGCTCCATCAACCGGATGTTTAACGCCATGCAAAGCGGTAGCTGGTCCCAGGCGTACCAGGCATGCCGTGATTATTTAGGCAGTTATAATCAAAACGTGCCTTAAGCGCCTGCCATAAGCTGATTTGCTGATCCGATCAGCTGATCCGTGAATCCGTGAAGTCCGGACGACACAGTATCCCTGGCCGGAGCAGCCAAATCTTGATGATGATTGCGCAAAAGAGGGTTCGCCGGAGCCCTCTTTTTGCGATCAGCATATCCAGAACAGGAAGTCCAAAATTCATTAGCCGCATTATATTCTGACCAAAATGGTAATTAATTTTGATTTGGTTTGCGGTTGGGCTAAAATTTAAATTACTAAAGCCGCTGCATTGGCGGTCGATGTTTGTCCGGAGAAATATCCAAATATCCAAACAGAAATCCCAGGATGGTGAATGCTTTTGACACTGTCTGATGCAATAAAAGTTATCAGGCGCTATAAATGGCTGATTGTCGCCGCGACGGTACTGGCTGGCGGCTTTGGTTATCTTTCCAGCGCCCGCCAGACAAAAATTTATCAAGCATCGATTACGGTGCTGGTCGGACAGAACCAGGGGCTCGCGACCAATCTGGACCTGACCACCGCTTTGCAGGATATCGCCAACAGCATGAGCAAGATGATGACCTCGCGGACGGTGGCTGAGAAAGTGGTAGGCGATTTACACTTAGGTGAATCCCCGGATGCCGTCATGAGCAATCTCACCGCCGAACCGGTGCAGCAAACGCAGCTGATCAACGTCTCCTACACCGATCCCAATCCGCAAAAGGCGGCGCAGATTGCCAACGGCGTCGGCAACGCCTTTGCCGAGCTGATCTCGAAAACCGAGTCATCCAGCAGCGGTCTGACGGCCCAGGTGTGGCAAGGAGCGACGGTCCCGAGCAGCAGCATCAAGCCAACCCCTACTAAAAACGGCATTCTGGCGGCTCTGCTGGGGCTGGCAATCGGAGTTGGCCTTGCTTTTGTGCTTGACCGTATGGATACGCGCTGGCGCTCCATGGACGAAGTCGAAGATCATCTTGGTTTGCCGATTCTGGGGATCATTCCTCAGATGACGCGCGAAACACTAGGCAACACACCCAGGTACTAGACATGGCAAAAGACGTGGCGAACGATAATCCAGTTAAAATTCCAGTGGTTGAAGAAGCACCACCAGTCAGACAAGATTACAACCTGTATGTAAAACATTATCCGCATTCTTCAGTGGCGGAGTCCTTTCGCATGCTCAGAACAAATCTGTTGCTGTCAAATATCGATCGCGGCATAAATTCGCTCGTCATCACCAGCGCCGACAGGGGAGAAGGAAAGTCCACCGTTTGCGCCAACCTTGCCGTGATCATGTCCCAGGCAGAAAAGCGGGTTCTCGTGCTTGATTGTGACTTGCGTCTTCCCAGTCAGCAGCAGCTCTTTGATCTTCGCAGCGACATTGGCTTGACAGAGCTGGTGGGAAGCTTCGATGAGGATAATAAGCCTTCATTCCCAGAGGAAATCATGCCCGGCCTGACGGTTGTCGGTAGCGGTCCGCCGCCGCCGAATCCATCTGAATTTCTGGGATCGAACCGGTTTCGAGCATTTCTGGACTACGCAATCAGTTCATTTGATACGGTGATTCTGGATGCCCCTCCGGTCGGACTCGTCACGGACGCGGCCGTCATATCCGCCATGGTGGACGGCACCATCATGGTTCTGGACGCCCAGGCGGGCCACCGCAATCTGGCTATCCGGGCAAAGACGGCGCTTGAGCAGGTTAACGCGAACATCATTGGTCTCGTTCTCAACAACGTCCGGCAGGAAAAGAGCCTTTACTCTTACGCTTATTACCGAGGCAATTATTCATTAAACCCTGAATAAAGAGTTTCAATGCGGGTGATTGGGACCCTTCCAATTTCCCGTTTGGCGCGTTAGAAACACCGGGCCGGGCCGCATCATGCAATTGGCGCTGCCGCCGTTAATGACAGAGCCCTCCTGGCGGACTTAAAAATTGGTAAGAATTTTTGGTTTTCCATGTCCGGCGGCTTGAGGCATTTGGCCGCGGTAATGATTTGGCCAAGTTTTCGAAGCATTATACGGGTCAAAGGGGAAGAAGTGTCGGGAAAAAGCAGTCTTACTCGCTGGGTGCGCAGCGCTGACATCCTGGCGGGGGCATTCCTCATTATTCTGGTTTATTTACTAGCAAATACTAGCAAGGATTTTGCCGCAGCCGGTCAGAACAGTCTTACTCACCTGGATGTGATGTTCTTTGTCGTTTATTCAGTCATGGCTCTTACCGGTATCGCCATTAATGGAGGTTACGCCAGCGGCAAGCGCTTTTCCCGGCTGGAGGATATCAGCGCTGTCCTGAAAAACTCCGCCGTTTCTTTCGTGCTGCTGGTGACAACCGCCTTCATCCTCGAAGACTTTATCCTTTCTGACAACATTTTTTCCCGTCCGGCGATTTTGCTGTTTGCTTTTTCGTTTACCTTTGCTTTGATCGATATTCGCCTGGTGGCTCACGCTATTCAGGGTCATCAATTCGTTACCGGAGGATATCGCAAGAAAATGGTAATTATCGGAGCCGGAGCCGAGGGTGAGAAAGTCTACCGGCACCTACAAGGCAAGAACTGGCTCGGAATCAAATGTCTCGGATTTGTTGACCAGCGCCGGGTTGTCTCTCCGGTCGGGGAAGCTCCGGTGCTGGGCCGGGTGGAAGACCTGCCCCGCCTGACTGCGGAGCAGGGGGTGGAAGAAGTCATCATAGCCCTGCCGCCCGAGGAACACGACCTGATGACCAAGATTGTCAATAATGGTATTCGCCGCAACGTGAAGGTTCGCCTGATTCCGGACGCCCTCACCTATCCCTACAGCAAGGTTGATATCAAGGAATATGACGGGTTGGCGTTGATTGACGTCAAGACGCCCAGCCTGAATGCATTGCACCGCGGGATCAAGCGAATGATGGACGTTGGGATAGCGCTGGTGCTGCTTGTCTTTGATATGCCGATGTTTGCCATAATTACACTCATCATCAAGTTGACCTCACCGGGCCCTGTCATCTTCCGACAGACGAGAATTGGCAGGGACGGCAAGAGTTTTGAAATGATGAAGTTCCGTTCGATGGTGGCAGACGCTGACAAGCAGCGGCAAACCCTGGAGCGGCGCAATGAGGCCCACGGTCCCATCTTTAAAATTCGCGATGACCCCCGGATCACGCCGTTTGGCCGCTTCATCAGGCGAACCAGCCTCGATGAACTGCCACAGATTTTCAACGTTATCAAAGGCGAGATGAGCATGGTCGGGCCCCGTCCGCCGTTGCCGGAAGAGGTTGGCCGCTACAAGGCGCACCATCTCAGGCGGCTGGCGGTGCGCCCGGGCGTCACCGGCCTCTGGCAGGTGAGCGGCCGGGACCGGCGCGATTTTGAGGAAATGGCGACCCTGGATCTATACTACATCGAGAACTGGTCCGGCTGGATGGATCTTAAGATCATTCTCAAGACAATCCCGGTGGTCTTGTCGCGCCGCGGCGCATATTAGGCAGATATTGGATGAGGTTGCTGGATATGGGATTAAAAAACAAACCGATCATCCCAATAAAGCTCAGGCAATCGCTTATTTCAGATTTAATCCAACGCCGCCATAATCAGTGGAGGACAGTTCGTCTCCGTTTAGGGTTAGCCGTTAACGGCGCCGCGCCGCAGGATGGTCAACTGGTGCGGACGGTCTCGGAGGAAATCTCGCCGGTAATAATCAACCGGTGTGAAGTATCCCAGATCGGGTCACAGGTAATCAGGGTTATCTCTTCTTTCCCGTGTGACTGGAGCACGCTGGTATCTTCCGGCTGGGTAATGTGCTTGTTTGAGACGGTGTACGTAAAGTTGGCATAAGGCGTATGGACAATTATCTGGTCGCCTTTTTGCAAATCGTCCAGATGCAGGAACGGGCCGCCGTAAAGCACCCGGTCGCCGGCAATCGGGAAGTTGCCTTCCATGCCCGGAAGCGGGGTTTTCTCCATGTGGCCCGGTCCCTTGTGCAGATCGCTGTCGGATGATCCTTCCACTACGATATCGTCCACGCCGATTTTGGGAATCTCCAGCTGAGCTATGGTTTGACCGTCCTGAAGATGTGATTGAAAGTTCTCCGCCAGGTTCATAATTTTATCCGCATCAGCGGCACCCTGCAATTTTTCCAGGGTTGTTTTGTCTTCAGACAGCACCGCCGCTGATTCCTGGGCATAATCTCCCCGCAGATTCCGCTGCGAGATGTAGCCGAGAATCCAGGTGGAGGGGATGTAAAGGAGAACGGCAAGACCTGCCAGAATCAACAGAATTCCCGCGATTTTATAGATGCGTTTTCTTTTTTTCTTCGGCGGCATTTCTTTTGTTATCGCAAAGGATTGATTCTTAGCATAGTGGAGAAATACGCCATTCTCAAGAGAATTGCTTCACCGGCGGGACCTGTGTAGTCTATGGTGCAGGCGCTTGTCAGGGTTAAAAAATGTCAGAATTTCCATAAAATTGCCTGGTTTCATCGATACTCATTGCCATATTATACCCGCCGTTGACGACGGCTCGCCCGATGAACAAACAAGCATCGAGATGGGGATGATCGCGGCGGCCGACGGCATCTCCACCATTGTGGCGACTCCCCATATCACCGAAGGAGTATATGACGGCTCCGATCGCGATGAACAAATCAGCAGGCTGAAGCAGCGGTTTAGGGAGAACGACATTGACATCCAGCTGGTTCCGGGCGCCGAAGTGCCAATGAGCACCTGCATTTCGGCGGGGCGGGAGGCCCTGGAAAAGCTGGCGATTGGCGGCGGTCCTTACCTGCTGGTAGAAACGGGAGAAGCGACCCCCGAACAGATGGGCCAGGCAGCCTACAGCGTCAGACTTGCCGGTTTTTACCCCGTTTTTGCGCATCCGGAGCGCACCTTGCTCGCCCAGCGTCACCCGGATCAGCTGGCGGAGATCATCTCCCGGAATGAAGCCTGGGTGCAGGTAACGGTTGCGAGCATTGACGGACTGTTTGGCAAGTCGGTAAAAAAAACGTGGGAGCAGATGGCTAAAGCCGGCCTTGTCCATCTCATCGGCAGTGACGCCCATTCCGGCCGTGTCCGAGCGCCTCGTCTTTCCGGAAGCTACCAGGAGCTATGCAACCTCGTCGGCGAAAAAGCAGCCGGCATAATCATGCTGGAAAACCCGCAGCAGCTGCTTGCCGGAGAGAAGATGAGGAGCCCGGAGGCATTCGTGCAGCCTTCAAGCAGGAGCATCTGGTCCCGGCTGCGTCGATAGCTTCTTATTGCTAAAACAAGCTCTTGATACTTAATTTTTCTCCGGTAAAACCGATAAAACTGCCGACAGACTATTTGGAGGCGGGCTTGAAACCATCCGGCCGAAAAAGCACATCTCTTGAACCCGGCGAACCGGAGAATCCCGGAGCCTATGAGCTGTCACATGAGAATTTCGAGCGCTTTCGCAAGCTGATCAAACAGGCTACTGGAATTTTTTTCAGTGGCGGCAAAGCCGAGGCGCTGAGGGAAGGTCTGGCCGAGAGGGCGGCCGCGAACGGCGCCGCTTCGCTCGACGAATATTACCGCCTGATTACGACGCATCCGAAAAGGGAGATCGAGCTCAATCGGATGCTCGATTCCCTGTCAATAACGCAAACACGGTTCTTTCGGAATAAGCCTCAGTTTGATTGCCTGTGCCGTTACATCGTTCCGGAAATCATCGGACGCAAATCAGCGGGCTTCCGGACAATCCGGTGCTGGAGCGCCGGCTGCTCGACCGGACAGGAGGCTTACTCTGTTGCCATGTCGATCCTTGATGTCCTGCCAAATCCGGAAACCTGGATGATCGAGATTCTTGGCAGCGATCTTAACAAGCATGCGCTGGAGATTGCGCGGGCCGGCTGGTACCCGGAAGAGCATTTGACTGGCGTTGACCGTTTTCACCTGGAGCGGTATTTCCGCCCATATGACCGGGGGTACCAGGTGGTGGAGCCGGTGCGGCGGCTGGTTAAATTCACTCGTCACAATCTGGTCCGTGACGGGCTCCCACTTGATAACTTTGGTACATGTGACATAGTTTTTTGCCGGAATGTGATTGTCTTTTTTAATCACGAAACAGCCCGCTATGTGATAGATCACTTCTTCGATGTCCTTAATCCTGGCGGCTACCTTTTTCTCGGCCGCTCGGAAACCCTTTGGAAGATGTCGGCGAAATATTCCCTGGTCGAGATGGGTGACTCATTCATCTACCGCAAGCCGCTGCCCATGTCACTGAACGGCAGGCGGTTTATTCCCGACCGGCGCGTCGATCGGTCGGAGTTGCCATCCTGGGTTGGCTACGACCGGCGGGCATGCGACATTGAACGCCGAAAGAAAGCGACGCAGCCGCTGTCCGATTCATGGCGGTTTCTGCAGACGACGGCGGCAGAGCAGGGGCAGGTCCTCAGTGACACGATGATCAAGATTGAGAAGTTGCTTGATCTAGGCGAATTTGACAACGCCATCAAATCGCTTGAAGAGGTACTGAGAGATGACGGCAAAAACGCCGAAGCCAATTTTCTGCTTGGGCTTGCGCTGGAAAAAAGTAATCAGACTCCGGCGGCCATCAATGCTTACCGGCAGGCGATCGGGGCGCGCGGGGATATGGCCATCGCTCATTTTCACCTGGCCGGAGCTCTCGAGCGGGCCGGAGATTTAAAAAGCGCACGTGGCGAATACCACCAGGCAGCGGCTGTTTTACGTCAGAATCACTCCAGGGGAAAAAACGGAGCAATCGGGATTAATTCGCTGCTTGACCTTTGCGAGTGGAAGATCGAGAACCTGGGCGGATTGTAAAACCGGATTTTGGACCGTGGATACTGAACATTGCTTTAAGCCGCCGTGTTTTCGATTCTGCCAAAAACCAAAGTCCAGGATTCTGCGCCCGGTGTGATAACATCTTCGTTTGAGCTCATACGATCCTGATTTGAGGAGCCCCTTGGTTTCGCACGACGACGTCAAGTATGTGGCGCGCCTGGCCCGGCTTAAACTTGCCGACGCAGAGCTGGAGCGCTATGCAGAGCAGCTGTCAGGAATACTCGATCATATTAACAAGATTGCCGAGCTGGATCTGGAAGAGGTCAAGCCAACCTCTCACGTTATCAGCATCACCAATGTCTTCCGTAAAGATGCAGTGCGGCCGTCGGCTCCCCCGGCCGCCGCACTTGACAACGGTCCTGAGATTGAATCGGGCGCATTCCGGGTGCCCCCGATTCTGGATACAGAAGAGCAATGACTGTCGCCGATCTGATTAAACTAAACGCGCTTGAAGCGGCCGAGCGCCTCCAAAACGGCGATTTTTCCGCCATTGACCTGGTGGAGGCTTATCTCGGGCAGATCCGGCGTCATGATCCCGCCATTTTTGCCTACTTGCGGGTCTCCGAAGAAAATGCCCGCCTGGAGGCCGAGGCCATCGACGCCGCCCCGGACAGGCCGCCGCTGGGCGGGCTGCCGACCGCCGTCAAGGACGTGCTGGTGACGGAGGGGATTGTCACCACCTGCGCTTCCCGCATGCTTGAGAATTACCGCCCCATCTATACCGCCACCTGCATCCGGCAAATGAAACGCGCCGGAATGATTACTCTGGGTAAAACCAACATGGATGAGTTTGCCATGGGATCTTCGACAGAAAATTCAGCCTTCGGTCCCACGCATAATCCGTGGGATCTTGACCGCGTTCCCGGCGGTTCCAGCGGCGGATCAGCAGCGGCGGTGGCCGCCAGGGAAGCGCTCTGGGCGCTTGGCTCCGATACAGGCGGCTCGATCAGGCAGCCGGCCGCTTTTTGCGGCGTCGTGGGGCTAAAGCCGACTTATGGCAGCGTTTCCCGTTACGGCCTGGTGGCGTTCGCGTCGTCATTTGATCAGGTAGGTCCGATTACCAGAACCGTAAACGACGCAGCGCTGATGTTGAGACATCTTGTGGGCAAGGATCCGCGTGACAGCACTTCCATCGAGCACCCGGAGGCAATCCGGGTCCCTGAAGACAGAGACCTTGCCGGTTTGAGAATCGGCGTCATCAAGGAGCTTGTTCGTGAGGGGATCGATGCCGGCGTTATGGCGGTTTTTGACAAAACAGTTAAAAAGATGGCAACCGCCGGCGCTGAGGTAGTTGAGTCAAGCCTGCCGCACGCCGGGTACGCGCTGCCTGCTTACTACATTCTGGCTCCCGCGGAAGCAAGCGCCAATCTGGCCCGTTTTGACGGCGTCCGCTACGGCCTCCGTGCCGGCGGCGCCGCCGGCATCACCGAGATGTACGAAAATACGCGCAGCCTGGGGTTTGGCGATGAGGTCAAGCGCCGCATCATGCTAGGAACCTATGCTCTCTCATCCGGCTATTACGACGCTTATTACGGCCAGTCGCAAAAAGTGCGGACGCTGATCGTGGAGGATTTTCAGAAGGCGTTTGACTCTGCCGATCTGCTCATCTCGCCCACGGCGCCTACCACGGCTTTCCGGCTGGGAGAGAAGACCGGCGATCCGCTCACCATGTACATGTCAGACATCTGCACCATCCCGGTTAATCTCGCCGGACTGCCGGCAATCTCGATTCCAGCCGGCCTCTCGGAAGGGTTGCCGGTCGGCCTGCAGATTATCGGGCCCGCTTTCTCGGAAAACCGGCTGCTGGCTGCTGCCCGCGGCGCCGAACTGGCAATTGGCTTCGATGCGGCCCCGCCGCTGGGAGAAGGGTCATGACGGCCGGTTACGAAGCGGTCATCGGACTGGAAATCCATGTCGAGCTCTCAACCGAGAGCAAAATGTTTTGCGGCTGCCGCGTCGAGTTTGGCGGCGAGCCGAACACCCGCACCTGTCCGGTATGCGCCGCCCACCCCGGAGCTTTGCCGGTGATCAATGAAAAAGCCATCGATTACCTGGCCAGAATTGCGCTGTCACTTGATTGTGATATTCCCCCGGGAAGCATCTTTCACCGGAAGAACTACTTTTATCCCGATCTTCCCAAGGGTTACCAGATTACCCAGTATGACCAGCCGTTTGCGATTGAAGGACACCTGGATGTCTCCGTTGATGAGAAGGATATCCGGGTGGGCATCGAGCGCGTTCATATGGAAGAGGACACGGCCAAGAATATTCACGCCGGCGCCAGCGGCCGGATCGCCGGAGCGCTTTACTCGCTGATAGATTTCAACCGGTCCGGCACGCCGCTGGTGGAGATCGTCACCAAACCTGAAATTCATTCCCCTCAGTCCGCCCGGGCGTTTCTCAACAAGCTAAAAAATCTGCTCAAGTATCTGGAAGTCTCCGACTGCAACATGGAGGAAGGCTCGCTTCGCTGCGATGCCAATGTATCGGTGCGGCCTGCCGGCAGCAGCAAGCTGGGAGTCAAGACAGAGCTGAAGAACATGAACAGCTTCAAGCATCTGGAAAAAGGGCTGGCCCGGGAGATCGAGCGGCAGACAGAGTTGCTGGCAGCCGGTGAGCGCGTCGTCCAGCAGACGGTCCATTTTGATTTTACCACCGGCGAGGTGACTCCGATGCGCTCAAAGGAGTTTGCCCACGATTACCGTTATTTTCCGGAACCGGATCTGGCGCCGATGCTGGCCAACCGGAAATTTGTGGATAGAATTGCCGCATCGATGCCCGAGCTGCCGGATGCCCGGGCCGGCCGTTACCGGCGTGACTTTGGCCTGACGCCGTACAACGCTGAAGTAATGACATCTGACCGGAAGTTGTCTGACTTTTTTGAGGAATGTGTCAGCCATTTTAACGATCCGAAACTGGTCAGCAACTGGTTGATGGGAGAGCTGCTGGGCTATCTGAACGCGACCGGCGGCGAGCTGGCGGATTGCCTGGTGAAACCGGCGTCGCTGGCGGAGCTGCTTGGCATGATTGAATCAGGAAAGATCAGCAACGCCGTCGGCAAGGAGGTCTTTGCCGAGATGTGTCGCAGCGGGAAAGAAGCTGCCGCCATCGTTGAGGCCAAAGGGCTGACGCAGATTTCCGATACGGCGGAGCTGGAAGCGATGATCGATGCAGTCCTTGCGGAAAACCCCGAACAGGTGGCGCAGTACCGCGCCGGCAGGGAAAAGCTGCTCGGATTCTTTGTTGGCATGGTGATGAAAAAAACAAAGGGGCGCGCCAACCCGCAGGTTGTAAACACGTTAATGAAGGAAAAACTTTCGTGATGCCACCCGATTTTATCCCCGCAACCATGATGACGCAGCATCCCGACAGCGCCTCGCGTTACGTGCCTGTGCGCGACGAACCCCGGGAAGCGATCGACGCGCTTACCCCACAGCCGATCGGCCTTGGCCTGGAAGAGGTGATGGTCGATTATGAAGGAAAACTGACCCCGTATCATCAAACCGCGGAGATTTCGCTGGGCCTGAACGAGCGCGGCCAGGTTCCCGGGCGGGATGTGCTGGTAACGCCACGAATTCCCAGCGCCACCAAGGAGACGGCCTTTCACCAGTTGATGGCGCTCATGAGCGTTATCGAATCGAACTTCCAGCTGACCATCGCCGGCGGCGGTGGCGCCATCAGCGAGGTAGTCGTGCCGATGGTGGAGACCGCGGCCGAACTGGTTGATGTCCGCCGGCGGATCCAGGATGTCATCGAGCTTGGACACAAGGAATTTGGGATCTCATCTGATCCGGACGCGGTCCAGGTAATCCCCTTGATTGAGGAGGTCCCCGAGCTGTTTGGCGCCGGCGCGATGCTCGGCCTCTATCTGACGGAAGCGTCGGCAGCCGGTTACGGGGTCAGCCGCCTGCGGGTGATGCTGGGCCGCAGCGATTCCGCCATGGCCTACGGCCTGGTGCCGTCGGTTCTGGCGGTAAAGTCCGCCATCTCCGACTGCTACCTCCTGGGAAGGGAACGTGACATGCCGGTCTACCCAATCTTGGGCGGCGGCGCCCTGCCGTTCCGGGGTCATGTTGACCTGGCGAATTTCAACCAGCTTCTGGTTGACTTTGCCGGCGTGCGCACGGTGACTGTTCAGTCCGGGCTGCGCTACGATTTTGGCGGAGAAGTTTCCCAGCAAGTGGCGATCGAGGCTCATGATAAGTTGGCCGCCGCGGAGCCGCTAGCGTACACTGACGGGGATCGACAGCGGATAACGGCGCTGGCGGGGCTGTTTACCGAGCCTTATCTGGAATCTTTTTCCGATTTGCTGCCGGCAGTGATCGCCATATCGGAGATCGTTCCCAGGCAGCGCGACCGTCTGGCAAGAAAGAGCGCCGTCGGCTACGCCCGGGCGGCCGCCGATCCCGCCAAGCTCGCTGAGCAAATCAGCGACGCTGCCATCGCTTCCAGGTTAAAGGCAATAAACCCGCTCCGGGCGAAAAACCTGCCGCGGGCGATCAGTTTTACCGGCGCGCTTTACTCGATCGGACTGCCACCGGAATTTATTGGCGCCGGCCGGGGCCTAGCCGCAGTCAGCCGCCTATACGGTGCCGACGGTGTTGACTTTTTGCTGAAAATTTATCCTGGTTTGCGGCAGGATCTGGCAAAAGCCGGAAGATACCTCAACTTGAAAACGGCGGCCATGCATCTGCCGGACGGTTTAATATCGAACCTGATTGTTGACGTGGAAGAAGCCGGCGCCCGCCTTGACATTGCCGTCGGACCTGTGACCGCCGAAGATGAGCGTTATCATGTTCTGTTGGAAACGGTGCAGCCGATGCTGAAGCAGCTTGTCTCACAGGGTGGAGGCTGGCGCGCCGAGGCCGCCGACCAGAAACTGGTAACCGACTGGATCTGCCGCCTGGGGCGGCTGCGCGGTAGCCTCGGATAATTTGAACGAGAGCCGCCGGCAGCCGGCCGCGGTCCGTTTACGAAACTGCTAAACTCCGGCCGGTTTTGTCGGAGCTGTTTTGCAGAGAAGTGCCGCTTAAGATATGATTATGAATATAAGCGGCATCGTTGGATCCTCTGATGTTCCGCCGCTACCGGGAAAAGCAGCATTCGCAGAAATGTTGCCGGCCCGGTTTTTTCTCACTGAGAATTATGCCTGATTCCAAAAAGAAAAAACTGGATAGCTTTATCCTTGAAGGCGCGGCTCCTTTTCAGGATAAAAAAATCAAGATAGACGACACGACCTTGCGTGACGGCGAGCAGACGGCCGGCGTCGTCTTCGCCAACCAGGAAAAAGTGCGAATCGCCAAGCTGCTGGATGAGATCGGCGTGGATCAGATCGAAGTGGGCATCCCGGCCATGGGCGGCGATGAGAAAAAGACAATCAAGTACATTGCCGGCCTCGACCTTAACGCCAGCATTCTGGCCTGGAACCGAGCGGTCATCGACGATATCAAACATTCGGTTGATTGTGGCGTCAACGCCGTGGCAATCTCGATGTCGGCCTCTGACATCCATATCGAGCACAAGCTGAAGAAGTCCCGGACATGGGTGCTGGATCAGATCAAGGAATCGGTGGAGTTCGCCAAGCACCATGATTTTTATGTATCGGTAAACGCGGAGGACGCCTCCCGCGCCGATCTGGATTTTCTGGTCCGGTTTGCCCTGTCAGCGCGGGAATACGGCGCCGACCGGATCCGCTTTTGCGACACCGTTGGCATTCTTGATCCATTTGACACCTTTAACGTAATCTCATTTCTTCGCAGCCGCGTTGACCTGGAAATAGAGATGCACACTCATAATGATTTCGGGATGGCAACCGCCAATGCTCTGGCGGGGATCAAGGCAGGAGCCATTTACGTGAATACGACGGTTAACGGGCTGGGGGAGAGGGCTGGCAATGCGGCGCTGGAGGAGGTGGCGATGGCGCTGAAATATATCTCCAAGCTCGACCTCGGACTCCATACGGAGCGGTTCCGGGAGCTGTCCGAGTATGTTGCCGGCGCGTCCTCCCGCACTATTCCCGTCTGGAAACCAATAGTGGGCGCCAACGTATTCGCGCATGAATCCGGCATCCACGCCGACGGCGTCATCAAGAACCCTCTCAACTACGAAGTTTTCAGCCCGGAAGAAGTTGGACTTGAGCGGCAACTGGTGATCGGGAAGCACTCAGGCGGAAAGTCGATTGAGATGAAGTTCAAGGAATTCGGAATCGAGCTAGCGCCGAAAGACAGCCGCGAGGTCCTCAGGCTGGCAAGAAAGCTGGCGGTGGAGCTCAAGCGCGGACTTTTTGACAAAGAGTTGATGAATATTTTTAAAGATTATCAAGACCACACAAAGGAGAGCGGCAAGGGCAGCTCTGGTGTCTAGCACCCTCGCGGAAAAGATAATTGCCGCTCACGTGGGCAGGGAAGTGGGGCCGGGGGAGATCGTTGTAACGCCGGTCGATGTTGCCGCGCTGCAGGATGGCACCGGACCGCTGGCGCTGATGCAGCTGGAAGAACTGGGGCTGGTGCAGGCGCACAATCCGGCCAGGACCATCCTGTTTATCGATCACGCCGCTCCCAGTCCCCGTAAAGAACTGTCGAACGCCCACGTTTCCCTCCGCCGGTTTGCGGCAAGAACGGGCACGGTTCTCTCGGAAATCAACGAAGGCGTTTGCCATCAACGGCTGGTAGAAAGTTTCGCCTCCCCGGGCGACATCGTTATCGGCGCTGATTCGCATACCTGCACCTCGGGAGCTCTGGCGGCATTCGCCACCGGCATGGGTTCAACGGATGTCGGCCTCGGCATCGCCACCGGCAAGACGTGGCTCAAGGTGCCGGAAACGTTTAGGGTGGTGCTGAGCGGCAGCTTCCCGGCGGGCGTCTTCGCCAAGGATCTGATGCTGCATCTGATCGGCAGGATTGGCGCCGACGGCGCCACTTACATGGCGCTTGAATTTACCGGTCCGCTGGCGGCGGAGATGAGCATGCCGGAGCGGTTTACGCTGGCTAACATGGCCGTGGAGGCAGGAGCCAAGACAGGTTTGTTTGCTGCTGACGAAACAACCCGCGTCTTCCTCGCCGGCCAGGGCCGGGAAGCGGATTACCGCCCGCTGACCTCGGATGACGGCGCCGCGTGCGCCCGCACCGTTGAGGTTGACGCCGGAGCGCTGGAGCCAACGGTGTCGGCTCCTCACACGGTTGACAATACGATGACAGTTGTTGACGCTGCCGGGACAAAAGTTGATCAGGTTTTCATCGGCACCTGCACCAACGGGCGCCTCGAGGATCTCCGGATCGCCGCGGGTATTCTAGAAGGCCGTCACCGGCACCCGGTTACGCGGCTGATCGTGACGCCTGCTTCCCGTTCTGTCTACATCCAGGCAGCGCGCGAGGGGCTTCTGGGGGTATTTGCGGAAGCCGGCGCCACCGTCACCGGACCCGGCTGCGGCGCCTGCGTCGGCGTTCATGGCGGCATCCTCGGCGATGGTGAAGTGTGCGTCGCAACCCAGAATCGGAACTTTCAGGGGCGGATGGGCAATGCCGCCGGATTTATTTACCTCGCTTCGCCGGCAACGGCGGCGGCAACGGCGATTAAAGGCGAGATTGCCGATCCAAGAGAATTTATGGAAGACCAGGATAATCAATGATTTTTAGAGGCAAAGCATGGGTTTTCGGAGACAGCATCTCCACGGATCACATCGCGCCCGGCCGCTACTTTCATCTCCGGACAAACCTCCCGGAGCTGGCCAAGCACGTGCTCGAAGACGCCAGCCCGGATTTTGCCTCACAGATGCAACCGGGGGATTTCGTGGTCGCCGGACGCAACTTCGGCCTTGGCTCTAGCCGCGAGCATGCCCCTCGCATCATTAAACTGGCAGGGGTTAGCGCTGTGCTGGCGCAATCTTTCGCGCGCATATTTTACCGGAACGCCATCAACGTCGGACTGCCGGTGTTGGAGCTCGATACCGCCGGAATTTCCCAGGGCGACGAGCTGGAAGCCGACCTGGCCGCGGGGACCGTCCGCAATCTTACCGGTGGCGGGCAGCTCAGCTTTCAGCCGCTGCCACCGGTGATGGTCAAGATATTAAATGACGGCGGCATTGTGGAACACTTCCGGAAATATGGAGATTTCAATCTGGAGACCTGAATCTGTCGTAAAAGGCATAAAGCCAACCCTTCGAAAATATGATACTTTTATCTCCCTTTTTCGGGCGGTCCTAGTGGCCGCCGGTTATTTGTAAACAGCAAGTGAGAGGCATATGTCAGATTCTTATCAGGTTACGCTGATTCCCGGCGACGGCATCGGGCCGGAAATTACTGCCGCTGCCCGCAAGGTGGTTGACGCGAGCGGCGTCATCATCGATTGGCAGGAAGTCATAGCCGGGTCGGAAGCGCTGGGGGAGTACGGCACCCCGCTTCCCGATCATGTTCTGCAGTCGATCCGCGAGACACGCATCGCCCTCAAAGGACCGGTGACAACGCCGGTCGGCGGCGGATTTCGCAGCGTCAACGTCGCTCTGAGGCAGTCGCTTGACTTGTATGTTAATCTGCGGCCTGCCGTATCCATTCCGGGAGTAAAATCCCGCTATACCGGTATTGACCTCGTCATCGTCCGGGAGAACACCGAAGACCTGTATGCCGGCATCGAGCATATGGTGGGCCCGGATGCTGCCGAGAGCATTAAAATTATCACCCGGCGCGCTTCCGAGCGGGTGGTGAGGTTTGCCTTTGAATATGCCCGGCGGGAAAAGCGGCGCAAGGTAACGGCGGTCCACAAGGCCAACATCATGAAATGCAGCGACGGCCTGTTCCTGGAAGCGTCCCGCCACGTTGCTGAAGCCTACCCTGACATCGAATTTGAGGACCGGATCGTCGATAACATGTGCATGCAGCTGGTGCAAAAGCCGGAACTCTATGATGTCATGGTCCTGCCAAATCTGTATGGAGACATTGTCTCTGATTTGTGTGCCGGCCTGGTGGGCGGGCTGGGCGTCGCGCCCGGAGCCAATATCGGCGACGAGATAGCCGTCTTTGAACCGGTGCACGGCAGCGCCCCCAAGTACGCCGGCAAGAACAAGGCCAACGCGACCGCGACCATTCTTTCAGCGGTGTTGATGCTGAAACACCTGGGTGAGACGGAAGCCGCCAACCGCATCATGGCGGCCGTCAGGAAAGTCATCGGGGAAGGGAACCAGGTAACTTACGATCTCGGCGGCAGCGCCGGCACGTCCGAGATGGCGGAGGCCATCGTCGCGGCGATGGCCTCGATGGCATAGGCGGTACGCGGCTTTTTAAGCCGGAGGAAACCCTCAGGAGCCGACCGCCGACAGCGGTTGGATGCTTTCCAGAATCGCTTTGATGTCCTGCCATTCCCAGCCGGTCCAGGTGCCGGTGGTCATGCTGTAATAAAGGTCCTGCTGCTTTCCGGAAGCATCCTTGTACGAACCTTTCCACACAACGACGAAAGTTTCCGCCTTGCCAACTTCTGGAACCCGCACCGGCGCCCCGTTCGGAAGGTAAACCCTGGTCTGGTGCCAGTAGACCTGAAAATCAGTCCCGCCGATATTGGTTTCAGTCAGGTAATAACCGGAAAGCGGCTGGCTGTTGGAGATGCTCTGATTAAAAGTTATCATGCGCGCCTGATTGCCGGGCTCGTAATAACGATAACTGTAAAAGCCGGCCGGATCGTCCGGAGAGGAGGAGGCTCCGTAACCAACCAGATCGGGGTCCAGCTGCAGCCCGCCGGAAAGCTCGGTGGGAACCATAACCGGATAAGGTACTTGCTTTTGCAGATCAATCAGCACTTTCATGTCGGCGGCATCCGGCACGCCGGTCGCGCTTCTTAGGTTGTCATCCAGGATGATTCCGGCAGGAGCGGCCGGAGCTGTTGATGTTACCGCCGGGGACGTCACGGTTGTAGCGGCTGTTCTGATCGTGGCCTGATGCGCCGCGGTCGTTGACCCAGTCCCGCAACCGGAAGCAGCGATAATCGCAACCATCGTGATCAGGAATCCGAAAATGACCGCCGCCGTGCTATGACAGGAAAGTTTTTTCATCACATGTTCGAGCTTAATTCAAGTATCTCTCAAGCGGGGACCACTTGTGTTCGCCGTCTGAATTTTCCAAATATAATAACAAACGATCATAGTGGCAATGAGATTTTCATCACCGGCCCGCCTGCTCCTTAAAAATGTCTTCCTGTTTGGCAACATTAAAATAAGCTGCAATTTGCGGGAAGTATGCCTTAAGCTGGTATTGAATGACTTCCTCTTTGACGCTAAGATTCAGTTTACCATTACCTACGGCAGAAGGAGGAGCTACGGTTTTAAGGACGAGAAACCCTAGGGTCCAGCAGAAACCAGCTGTAGAAGAAAGTCAGCCTTCTGTCACCGAAGTCTCCTGCGAATCCTGTTTCTTTGGCGTCAGCGATCTGTGCTCATTGCCAAAGGGAGAGGCCTGCACCACATTCAGGCCGCAGTGGCTCGTGGCGGTGCGGTCCCGGTCAGACGCAGAGAATTAACCGTAGCGATTTTCCGGACGCCATCCTTCTGTTAATCCTTACCGGTTGATGAACCGGATTTCTCTGCTGTGCCGTGTTTGATCACAAGCACCGGGCAGCTGACTTTCTGGACAACCCTGTTGCCGACGCTTCCCAGCAACAGCCCCTTGAACTCACTTAATCCACGGCTTCCCAGAACCAGAAGATCGACTTTTTCCCTTTCAGCGATGTCGACGATCGCTGTGCTGATTGATTCGGGAGGGTAATCGATCTCGACCAAAGTGCGAACGTGCACCCCGCTCCCAGAAAACAAGTGCCTGGCATCCTGAAGGATTTGTTCGGCTACCTCTCTGTTGACGTCATGCACATCTATATCAGCGCTACAGCCGGGACATACGTGCACGACCAGGGCCTCGCGGGTGCCCATTTTTTTTGCCATTTCCGACGCGTACCGAACAGCCGCGTCGGCGTTGTCAGAACCATCAGTCGCGATCATCATTTTATCGAACACGCGATCCCCCTGTAAAAAGATAAGAACTAATCAATATCTGAATGATATCAAAAGATAAGAACTAATCAATATCTGAATGATATCAAAAATCATTAAATTGATCATTAAAAATGGTCACCGTCTGACAACCCAAACAATCTATTCCGGGAGATAACTCGCAGCGAGGCCGGGCGAAAAGATGGGTAAGGGCATGATAAAGCGGCCCTCATGGGTTAAAAAGCCGCCTTTGGGGAAGCTGCCGATGGCCGCTGCAACCGCGAAACAGGATAATAGACAGCGGCCAGCCGGAGACCAGGCATATCGAGCCAAGCTCCGCGTAAATTTGTCAATGAATCGTCTAATCGGCAATTCAACAACTCGAGCGTAAAATAGATACGGTCAATGATTCGCTGTTAATGTCGAAGTTCGCCGTATAAATCTTCTCGTCCGCCGGCGCTCCCGCAAAATTAAGCTCCCGGCACAGCGTCTCCGCCTGAAAAAATTCGGCGTGTTGCCGGACAACGTCTTCAAGTTCGCCGCTTCCGGAAACCCAGGCGGTAATGTTATCTTCGATCTCAAAGCCGGCTTTCTTTCGCAGATTCTGAACCTTGTGCACCAGCTCGCGTGCCAGGCCTTCCCGGCGAAGAGGTTCCGTCATTCCGGTCTTGATGGCAACCGCATAACCGCCGCTTTGCTCGACGGCATAGCCTTCCCGCTCCACCTTTTCTATCAGGACGTCATCTTTCCAAAGCTGTTCATCCCGGCCATCGATCATAATGACGATACCACCGTTTTCAATCAGCGCCAGCACTTCAGCCGGGTCGAGAGCGGCAATGGCGGCGTCAGCCTGAGGCCGGCGGGGGCCGAAGCGCGGCCCCAGCTTTTGCAGGTTCGGTTTAAGCTTCACATCGTAAAGCCGGTCAATATCGGAAACAAATCCCAGTTTTTTAACATTCAGTTCTTCCAGGATCAAATGTTCCAGCCCAGCCAGCGCCGCCTGCTCCTCGTCACTGGCTACAGCGACGGCCTCCGCCAGCGGCTGTCTTGTTTTGACCGCCGCCTTGTTCCGGGCGGCGCGGCCGAGATTTACGATCCGGCGCACGAGATGCATGCGTTCGGACAGCTCGCTGAAAATTACGTCAGACTCGGGAAAATCGCAAAGATGTACGCTCATCGGAGCGGCAGCGTCAACAGAGCAGACCAGGTTGCGGTAAATTTCATCTGAGATAAAAGGCGTGAACGGCGCCAGTAGCTTCGCGACCGTCACCAGGCATTCGTGCAACGTGAGGTAGGCGCTGATTTTGTCCCGGTCCTCTTCACTCTTCCAGAAGCGCCGGCGGCTGCGTCGGACATACCAGTTGGAAAGGTCATCAACGAATTCCTGGATTTCCCGGCCGCTCGCGGTGGCGTCATACCGCCTCAGGCAGTCTGTCACCCGGTTCACCAGCACCTCAAGGCTGCTGATGATCCAGCGGTCCATCAGCGGTCTCCTGTCCACCGGAATATCATGCGACAGCGGATTGAACCCGTCGATGTTCGCATAAACAGTAAAAAATGAATATGTATTCCACAGCGTCAGCAGGAATTTGCGCACCACCTCGTCAATTGCTTCCGGGAAGAACCGGCGCGGGTACCAGGGGGAACTGACCGTAAACAGATACCAGCGGAAAGCGTCGGCTCCCTGCCGGTCAAGCACCTGCCATGGCTCAACAACGTTGCCCCGGGATTTGCTCATCTTCTGTCCGTCGCGGTCGAGGATGTGTCCAAGGCAGACGACGTTCTGATAGCTGCTGCCTGCCTTGAGGAACAATTCCAGATTTTCCTTGTCAGTTCCTTCGGCGTCAGCCGCATGATTAAGCAGGGTGCTCACAGCCATCAGGCTGTAAAACCAGCCGCGCGTCTGGTCGATCGCCTCACAGATGAAATTGGCGGGATAGTATGACTCCAGCAAAGTCTTGCTGTACGGATCTGATGGATAGTGCCACTGGGCAAAAGGCATGCTACCGGAATCAAACCAGGCATCAATCACTTCCGGCTCCCTCGCCATCTCAGCGCCACACTGGGGACACTCGAGCTTCACGGCGTCGATGAAAGGCCGGTGCAGATCAAGGTCATCAGCGAGGGGTTCGGTTGACAACTCTCTTAACTCGTCGATGCCCCCCACGCAATGCTCATGACCTTCCCGGCAGCGCCATACCGGCAGCGGCGTGCCCCAGTAGCGCTCGCGCGACAGAGCCCAATCGATGTTGTTTTCCAGCCAGTTGCCGAAACGGCCGCGCTTGATATGATCAGGATGCCAGGTGACGTCTTCATTTGCCGCCAGCAACTCCTGCCTGATCTCGGTGGTTTTAATGTACCAGCTCGCCTTGGCGTAGTAGATGAGCGCCGTATCGCACCGCCAGCAGTGCGGGTAGGAGTGCTCGTAGGGAACGTGCGCCATCAGCAGGTTCCGCTGCTCAAGTTCGAGGACAATCTCCTCATTGGCGTCCCGGACAAACTGTCCCGCCCATGGCTTGACCCGGTCATCAAAACGGCCTTCCTCATTGACCGGATTGATCAACGGCAGGCCTTGCCGGCGCGCCACCATCATGTCATCGGCGCCAAAAGCAGGCGCGATATGAACGATGCCTGTTCCTTCTTCATCGGAAACAAAATCCGCTTCGACGATAAAGTAGGCCTTCTTATCAGGCCGAACAAAGTCATAGGGCGGGATATATGCGCGCCCCGCCAGCTCGGCGGCGGGAATCTCCCTGACGATCCGAGCCTCGTCTTTAAACAGCTTTGGAACAAGATCCAGCGCCATGATCAAACGCTGCCCCTTGTGTTCGATTTCCGCATAGGCAATATCAGGGCTGATGGCGGCGGCGACGTTGCTGATCAGCGTCCAGGGCGTCGTTGTCCAGACAAGCAAAGAGAGATCCGGATCGTCAACCAGCGGGAAGCGGATATAAACCGACGGATCTTCCACGGTCTTGTACCCCTGATCGACCTCATGGCTGGAAAGGGTGGTGCCGCAGCGGGCGCAGTAAGGCACAACCTTGTAATCGTAGTAAAGGAGGCGCCTGCCATTTACACCGCGCGTTTCCCAGATCTGCTTGAGCGCCCACCAGACGCTGTCGATATAGCCGTTGTCTAGCGTGTAGTAAGCGTCTTGAGTGTCGATCCAGAAGCCGATCCGCTCGGTGAGCCGCTCCCAGTCCTCGAGGTAGCGGTAGATGCTCTCGCGGCAAAGGCGGTTAAATTTGGCGATGCCTATCTTCTCGATGTCCCGCTTGCCGCTGATCCCCAGCCGACGTTCCACCTCCAGCTCGACAGGCAGTCCGTGCGTATCCCAGCCGGCTTTGCGGGGCACATGGAAACCTTTCATGGTTTTAAAGCGGGGGAAGATGTCCTTAAAGATCCGCGAGAGCACGTGGTGTGAACCCGGCTTGCCGTTGGCCGTGGGCGGCCCTTCATAAAAAACAAACTCCTCGGCCCCCCGGCGCTGTTCGACGCTTTTTTGGAAAATGCCGTTTTCCTTCCAGAAGGCAAGGATTTCCGCCTCCATATCGGGAAAGCTGACCTGCGGCGATACCGGTTTGTAAATATATCCTTTTTGGTTTTTGGCTTCGTCCATTTCTGAAAATGAGCGTCGTTAATTCGACCCGGTCAATTTTTCCGGGGCCAAAGCAGAAAAAAGCCCGGCTGTGATGATTTTTTTGCGCCGAAGACACTACAATATACGAGGTTTAACGGTTTTTTTGCAACTTGGAGAATGGGGCGGAGGCAGGTATCATTTTTCGGTAAGAAATTTGGAGTGCCTTTGAAATCGATAAATTCGAACGCCGTGTCGATTGCCGCTCTTGCCGTCCTGTCGATGGCGATTATTCTGCTGGCCCAAGCCCATGGCGGCTCCGGGAGCAGTCCGGCGCCGGTTGCCGTTGACACCGTAGCGGGGACGGCGGCGCTCCATTATACGCCGGTTGACGCACCCCATGCCGGTTTCATGAGTATTTTTGTTTATGATGCCCGCGGCGGCGTATCGTCATTTATGGTCGGCGGCAGAACCGGAGAATTTAAAGCGTTAAGTACTGGCATCAGCAACGCCAGGATGGTTGCCGGCGAGTCAGATCAGTCTGTGTCGGAGTTGCTTGTCTTCTCCTTCGGAGGGGATAATACGCTGGAGTTGCCGTATTCGCAGACGCGCAATCTCTTTTTTCTTGACAGCCAAGCCTACCGGCCTTCTACTGACTTATCGCCGATTATTGATAGTATAGAAAAGAAATTGACATGACGATTTATCTTGACAACGCCGCCAGTACCTGTCCCAAGCCGGAAGCAGTCATCAAAGCAGTTGATGACTGCCTCCGCAGCGCCTGCGCCAATCCGGGCCGGGGCGCTCACAGGGCGGCCGTCGCGGCGGCGCACATCATCTTTGGGACCAGGCAGAAGGCGGCGGCGCTGCTGGGCGTCAGTGACAGCGCCGATCTGGTTTTTACTTATAACGCCACTGATTCGCTAAATCTGGCTTTACACGGCTATCTTGGAAGCGGCGACCATGTGGTCACCTCGCCGGTGGAGCACAATGCGGTGCTGCGGCCGCTAAAAGCGATGGCATCCCGCGGCGTCAGAATCACATTCACGGCGGCGGACGCCGCCGGCAGGGTCAGTGCTGATGACGTTCTGAGCGCGCTGGAGCCGGGGACCAGGCTGGTGGCGCTGTCACATGCATCCAACGTCACCGGCGCAATTTTGCCGGTTGCGGAAATTGCTGCCGGGCTGGCGGAAAGAGGAGTGCCGCTTCTGGTTGACGCCGCTCAGAGCGCCGGCTCCCTGCCGCTGAATATGGCGGAACTGCCGGTTGGCATGCTGGCCTGCACCGGACACAAAGGCCTGTTGGGGCCGCAGGGCACAGGCCTTCTTTATATAGCCCCTGGCATTGATCTGATGACGGTCAGGCAGGGAGGCACCGGCACAAATTCAGAATCCGAGCAGGACGCCCTGGGCCGGCCTGACCGCTACGAATCAGGCACGTACAACACTCCCGGCATAGCGGGCCTCGGCGCCGCCATCGATTTTCTCGCCGCGGCGGGCGTTCACAATATGGCCGCCCACAAGGCGGCTTTAACCGCCAGGCTACACGAGGCGTTGACGAAAATAAACGGCGTTGCCGTTTATGGTCCCGGCCCTGGCGAGCCGCGGGCGCCGCTTGTTTCTTTTAATATCGCCGGGATGACCTCGGCTGAGGCAGCCGCCAGGCTTGACCGCGATTATGACATCGCTTCCCGGGCCGGACTGCACTGTGCTCCGGGTGCGCACCTCCTGATGGGCACGCTGAAAACCGGCGCGGTCCGTCTCAGCATCGGGCCTTTTAACACTGAAGACGAGATTGATGAAGCGGCGGCCGCGGTGAGCGCGATTGTCTCGTGGCAACCATAGCAACAAGGAAATGACAATGGCAAATACAGGGAAAAGCGAGGCCATGGATACTCGCAGGCCGCTGCCGGAATGCGCCTCGCTTGCGATCGGCAGCCTGCCATACACGGACGTCTCCGAGGCGATTGACCGCATGATAGAGTTTAACTCAATCTGTCCCGCTTGGCCGCAACTGCCTGCCATTGATTATCGGGAAGGGATGTATATCCAGTTCGCTGAGTGCATGCCGGCCGCCATCGTGGATGAGAACCGCCGGCGCGTGTGGTTCGACGTGGAAAGGGCGCCGGAGGAGATGGCGTCATTTTACGAGCGTCACTTTGCCCGCGAGCCGGGTCTATGCCGGATCTCACCCGATCACGCCCGGGGGTTCGAGCCGTTTCTGGAAAGAATGCCCACTCCGGGCGCCCTCTTCATCAAGGGCCAGGTGACAGGCCCGGTGACCTTTGGCTTCACGGTTACTGACGCGGAAAACAAGCCGGTCATTTATCATGAAGACCTGTTTGCCGCCATAGTTACGGCGCTTGCTTTAAAAGGCGGTTGGCAGGCCGGCCGTTTCCGCGAGCAGGCGCCGGATTTAACGCCTGTCATTTTTTTCGACGAGCCCTTTTTGACCCAGGTTGGCTCCGCGATCATCAGCCTGCCGGCAGAAAAGGTCACCGCCAGCCTCCGGGAATGTTATGAGCCGGTTACGGCGGTTGGGGGCCTTACCGGCACGCACGTCTGCGGCGGCACCGACTGGGGCCTGCTGGCGTCAACCGGCGTTGATATCATCCATTTCGACGCCGTGGATCATTTCCAGGAATTGCTTATCTACGGGCAGGAGCTGGCGCAGTTCCTCGAGCGCGGCGGCATGCTTGCTTGGGGCATTATTCCCACTGACGAGCGCTCTCTGGAAATGGGGCAGGGTGACGCCGTCAACGATCTGATTGCCGGGGCGGAAAGAGTAGCCCGGTTGGCGCCGCACGGGATCGACGTCCAGGAAGTGCTGAGGCGATCATTTGTCTCGCAGTCATGTGGGTTGGGCTCCAGATCTGCCGAGATTGCCGGGAGATGCCTGTCGCTGGCGGCGGAGGTTGCTGATGTTTTGCACAGTCAGATATGTTAAGCTAAGTCACGGTTGTGGGATATTAACTTAAAGCCTTACCGGCGCAGGCAAGACCACGTCTTTGCTGTTTTTTTATTGAATTACAATATTGGAAATTTCCTCTATAAGCCGTTCAACAAGCTCGCCGCGCAATTCATTAAGTATTGCATCGTTGGTGGCGTCGGCACCATTTTAAATGTCGTTATTTTCTGGCTGCTGATCACCGATGGGCATCTGCACTACGTGGCGGCGGCGACGATTTCTTTTTTTGTGGCTGTCACCAACAATTTTCTTTTAAACAAGTATTGGACGTTTAATAATCCTGGAGGAAGCGGATTTGGCCAGGGAGGCCGCTTTCTCGTCGTTAGTCTGATAAGCTATTTTATCAACCTGCTGGTATTGCGCCTGCTTATTAATGATTTCAGCTTTATGCAGCATGAGGTTCTCGCGCAAATTATTGCCATCAGCTTTGTTACCGTCCTGAACTTCATGGGCAACAAATTGTGGAGCTTCCGGCAACCGGCCTCCTAGCCTGTCACCCCGGCAATCAACGTTCATACAAATCAGGCAGGTGCCCGCGCGGTCACTGTTGGCTCCTTATGACTTTAGGCAGGTTCTGTTCCGATGGTGCGCACCCTTTCTTTGACATTATTTGCGCTTGCCGCCGCTTGCCTCTGGCAAGGATTCGCCCGCGAGGAAACGGCTTATGCCCAAGGAGCCTTTGGCCATCTGCCTTATCCTGCGGCCTATTCCGGCTCGCGGGACCAGAGCGCCCCTGCCGGCGGGCTGTTTGCCTCTGACCCGCGGCTCAGTGAAGGGGAGGCGGAGCACGCCGCCGCCGCTGACTCATCCGTCGCCGCTGTTCTTTTAAAACACCCGGAGCTGGAGCAGCATGCCAGTTTCGACGTGCGCACCCGCACCTGGCAGATCACCTGGACTCATCCGATTAACGGCCGCATATTCATAACCGCCACCGTCGACGATAACAGCGGCGCCGTGGTGTCGCGCAATATCATCGCTGAAGCTTACTTTGACACCTTGCCTATTCTTACGGAAAGCGAAGCAAGGGATCTCGCAAAAAAACAGGAGAAAGTCAAAGATGAACTTAGGGACCATCCACATGCCGAGCCGAGCGCTTCCCTGGGGAAGGATTCTGTCTGGACAGTCAGCTTTTATGACGGCTCCGATGAGATCGCCAGGGTGCTGATCGATGATAACGCCGGCAACATAAAAGAGGTAATGACCGGGCCGCAGGTAGCCTGGCAGATGGCCCGCGGCTACCCGGGAGCTTTTGGCCGGATCATTAATGAGCCCTACGTCTGGCTGCCGCTGTGCCTGCTCTTTCTGGCGCCGTTCTTCGATGTGCGCCGGCCGTTTAAGCTGCTGAACCTGGACCTTCTGGTACTGCTGTCGTTCACCGTCTCTCATTATTTCTTTAACGAGGGTGAGATCTTTAAGTCAGTGCCGCTGGCCTACCCGCCGCTCGCATACCTGTTCATCCGTCTTGTCTGGATCGCGGTTCGCAAAGCTCCCGGCATGAAACGTCAGCAGACGGGCATGACCTTCTTTGTCAGGGACGGCGTCCTGTCGGCCAAACCGGCGGCTCCCGCGACGCCGGAGCTTGGAGAACGGGAAGCTGCCGCCCATGTGCGCCTGAACTTCTCCCCGAAAATAGTTCTTGCCTTGCTGGTGGCGCTGATGATCTTTCGGATTACGATCAATGTCGCCGACTCCAATGTAGTCGATGTCGGCTACTCCGGAGTCATTGGCGCCTACCGCATCCTGCATAACCAAACACCATACGGACATATGTCAAAAGACGATCAAAACGGAGACACTTATGGTCCGTTCAATTATCTTGCCTACGTACCCTTTGTGGCGCTGTTGCATTGGTCCGGCAGTTGGGACGACCTGCCGGCGGCGCATGCCACCGCTGTCTTTTTCGACTTGGCTGCCATCGTGGGCATGTTTTTCGCCGGCCGGAGCCTCGGCGGGGAGAGCGCCGGCAACCGCCTCGGTCTGGCCTTTGCCTATGCCTGGACAGCTTTTCCTTACACCGATTTTGTGCTTAATTGTAACGTCAATGACGGTGTCGTGGCCGCCTTTCTTATCTGGGGATTTGTGTTCATCAGGAGGGCGCCGGTGTCGGGACTCCTGCTGGGGCTAGCCACCCAGGTGAAGTTCTTTCCGGCAATCGTGGCGCCGCTATGGGCCTCCTTTCCCGACGCCTGGAAAGGCTGGCGCCGCCGTACCAAGTTTATCCTGCTGTTGCTGGCCGGAATCGCCATCGTCATGCCGGTTGTGTTTCTCGGAGGCGGCACGCTGCGAACATTTTTAGACCGGTCTATCATCTGGCAGTTCGGCAGAAACTCCCCGTTCAGCATCTGGGGACAGCACCCCGGACTTGCAGGAGCTCAGAGAGTAGGGCAGTATGTCCTGATTGCGCTGGCTGTTCTGATCTACTTCTGGCCCCGGCGTAAAACGCGGACCCAGATTGCCGCCGGATCGGCGGCTCTCGTGGTTGGATTTCAGATATTGTTGACACACTGGTTTTATCTTTACATACCGTGGTTTTTCCCGCTGGCGCTGATCGCATTCCTGATGATTTCCGGGCGCAAGAGAGCCGGCCAGTACGCAAGGAGCATTGCTGCGCCGTCTCTTTGACAAAATCAATGAGCTGCCGCCGGAACAGCAGCGCTGGCTGATCGCGGGGGCGTTTATTGCCGGCCAGGCGTTCATCTGGTTTGTCCTTTTTGAGACTCTCTGGTACGGGGACAGGTCTATCTCCGACCTGCCGGTTTATTACACTTATGCCGGCCGCATGGCCCAGGGGATGATGCCCTACCGCGATTTTGCCCTCGAGTATCCTCCGGTGGCGATGTTTTTGTTCTCGCTGCCCAGATTTATTTCCGGCCCTCCATATGACACCTTTGTGAAGCTGTTTGAAATTGAGATGTTCGCTTTTAATTGTGGCATCACGGTCCTGCTTTCAATTGCCGCCTGGAAGATGTGGCGAAGCCTGAAGAAACTCGCGGGGGTGCTGGGTGTTTATACTTTTTTCCTGCTGGCTCTCGGCTCAATCGTGGAGCTTCGCTTCGATCTCGCGGCGGCATTTATCATCCTGGCAAGCATCGTCTGTTTTATTACTGACCGCTACCTGTTTGCCTGGCTGCTGATTGGAATCGGCTTTATGACAAAAGAGGTACCGGCGCTGCTGGCACCGCTGTTTCTGATCATTCACTGGCGCCGGCGGCAGCTGGGGGAGTTGTGGATGGGGCCACTGGCGGCGGCGCTGGCCGCCCTGATTGTTTCGCTGCCGTTTCTTCTCGCGTCGCCGGTGGGGCTGGCAAACGCCTTTCTTTATCACGTGGAGCGGCCGCTGCAAATAGAGAGCAGCTGGTCCTCGCCTTTGCTGCTGGCGGGACGGTTCGGCAATTTTTCACTCAGAATCATGAACGCTTACGGTTCGCACAACGTCTATTCTTCTTTGTCAAATACATTCGTAACGCTGTCCACGCCCGTTACCGCGGTCCTGCTCATCGGCGGCTACATCTTGTTTTACCGGTGGGGCGACAGCGGGGGAGAGGACCGGGAAGGCTTGGCCGGCGGCTGGGGCGACTCACAACTGCCTCGTTTTGCCGCGGTGGCGGTGGGCGCGTTTATCTTTGCCGGCAAGGTATTCTCGCCGCAGTTCCTTATCTGGGTCATCCCGCTGGTGTCGCTGGTTCAGGGAGCTGGCCGCCGCTGGGTGATCGGCTTGTTCGCCGGCGTCCTGATCCTGACCCAGATTGAATTTCCGTTCAATTACTGGCGCCTGCTTGAGTTAAACGCCGCCGTCGTCTCTCTGGTTTCTTTCCGGAATATATTGCTGGGGACGACCCTGGCGTTCACGCTGGTGTCACTGGTCAAGAAAGCCAGGGGGCGTGAAAGTGGGGGGCGCACATATCCGTGACCGGCGGGCAGGGCTTCAGCGAAGTCTTATTCGCTGATACAAATGCGCCGGATCGCTGTCGCCCGGCCGTCATCACCGGCATCAATCAGCACCCCTTCGATGCGCACATCGCCTTCGGCAACCTCGAACCGGACCGGCATCTGCGTCAGAAAGCGGTTCAGGATTATCTCCTTGTCAACCCCGATTACGGAATCGTGCGGTCCGGACATGCCGGCATCCGTTATATACGCTGTCCCTCCCGGGAGGATGGTTTCATCGGCCGTTTGCACATGCGTGTGCGTTCCAATCACCGCCGTGACTTTACCGTCAAGGTAGTAGCCGAGCGCCACCTTCTCGCTGGTTGCTTCGGCGTGCATGTCAACCAGTATGTGAACGATGTCGCCGGGTATGGCCGCCAGCACATCGTCGATTACCTGGAATGCTCCCCGGGGAGCCCCCATGTACAGGCTGCCCATCAGGTTGATCACCGCCAAGCGGGTTCCGCCCCGACCGGACACTGTCCAGCCTCGCCCGGGATTGCCGGAAAGATAATTTTCCGGCCTGATAATCCTGTTTGAGCTCGACAGAAGCGGAAAAACGTCTTTTTGCCGCCAGATGTGATTGCCGGTGGTTATGACGTCAACCCCACCCGAAAGCAGCTTTTCGGCGATATTTTTAGTGATGCCGGCGCCGCTGGCGGCGTTCTCTCCGTTGGCGACGACAAAGCCGGCGCCCAGCTCTTCCCGCAATACCGGCAGTTTGTCAAGGACCAGATTGCGCCCCGGTTTTCCAAAAATGTCGCTGATGAAAAGTATTTTCATTTGCCGAGTATAACAAAGAGGTAAGGCCGATTTCGCCTTGAGGGCCGCACTCCTGTATCATTTCCAGCCATGAAGATCATGATTACCGGCGGAGCCGGCTATATCGGCAGCGTGCTTACTGAAAGATGTCTGGCAGCGGGCCACCAGGTCACTGTTTTTGACAACCTGTCCACCGGTCACCGCGAAGCGGTCCATCCGGAAGCCCTGTTAATAACAGGAGATGTCGGCGATCGGACCGGGGCGGCCGCGGCGCTGAAAGAATCCGGAGCGGAAGCGGTCATTCACATGGCCGGATTTATCGAAGCCGGCGAATCGATGTCCGATCCAGGCAAATATTTTCGCAACAATGCCTGCCGGCCGCTTGAGCTGCTCGAGGCCATGCGGGAAACCGGCACAGGCCGGATTTTGTTTTCGTCGACGGCGGCAATCTTTGGCGACCCCCAGACAGAGATCATCGAGGAAGATCATCCGAAGCATCCCGCCAATGCCTACGGGCAATCAAAGCTTTTTTTCGAGCAGATGCTGGACTGGTATGATTCCATTCACGGGATCAAACATGCGGCGCTCAGGTACTTTAATGCCGCCGGGGCATCGCCGAAGAGGGGGGAAGATCACCATCCGGAGACGCATCTGATTCCGCTCGTGCTCAAGACAGCGCTGGGCCAGCTGGATGGTGTCGAAATCTATGGCGCCGATTATCCAACGCGCGACGGCACCTGTATCCGCGACTATATCCATGTCGAGGACCTTGCCGACGCGCATCTGCTTGCCATGGAAAGCCTGAATAATTCAAGCCTCCACTTCAATCTGGGAAACGGCAGGGGATATTCCGTCCGTGAGGTAATCAATGCCGCCCGCCGTATTAGCGGGCGAAAGATTGACGCCTGGGAAGCGGCGCGCCGCCCGGGTGATCCGGCAGTCTTGGTGGCTGGATCGGAGAAGATCGTCGGCGAGCTCGGCTGGCGCCGCCGTCATCCCGATATCGCCGACATTATCGCCAGTGCCTGGGAATGGCACCACCATCATCCGCAGGGCTACCGGTAGCACCGGCCAAACTAAAAAATTTTCCCAAACCTATTAATCGTTTTATCACCCTGAGCCGCTTTGGCGGCGAGTAAACAAAAAAAATGAAATCCTTCGACGGTTCCGGAGCGCCGAAGGATTTCATTCTTCTGACAGCTTTCTTACAAGCCATGGAAATCAACAAATAACTGGCCGATGATCAATCGTCACACTCGTCATCACCAACGCGATGGTGACCATGCTCATACTCACAATTGGAGCTGCGGTGATCCCCGCCGTTTCGGTGGCCATCGTCACTGCGCTCGTGAGCAAAGGCGACGGCGCCAAAAGCCAAAGTTGTGGTCGCCGCCAGCCAGATGCTGGCGATAATTGCCCACTTTCTCATGATTTCACCTCCTGTTTATCTCATCCTTCTCTCTTAAAAACCCGACTGGAAAACCCGTTTATGAGGCTAGCAAATAATAACGGGGTCCGTCAAGAAGGCGAACCCCGTCTGTTCACTTTTAAAGTGATAAAGCCTGCAGCGGCTGCCTTGCTTTTTCCCTTATTCCCGATATCCGGATGAGAAAACCGGCAGGCGCAGCATAGAAATGAGCTATTCATGAGCTATTCAATTTGATCGGACAAATACTGACCTAAAGAAACAATTTGGGTTGCTCTTAAGATCAGCCATCACCCGACACGCGAAAGCATCATTGAAACTCAGGCGGGAAAAAGAAAGGGATTCGAACGGCAGGCTCCGGAGCCAGACGGGATAAGCAACTTGCCTGTTACGGAACAGAACCCGATCAGGGCCTTTTCACTCTGCTCCTCTTACCCTCATATCCGAATTGGAACCCTAAAACCACCCGAACGTGGAACGCGAACTTTATTCATGCTGAGTTTTTGCTGGGGATTCGCTCTCGCCACGATCACGATCCTTTTTGCTAGTCGTCGCAATTGCGGTGGCAATATTCATGACCACCACTGCCGCCACCGTGATCACCGCCCCCGCCGCCGTGATCGGCGAATGCAACAGCGCTGAAGCCGAGGCTAACGGTGCAGACCAGCCAGACAGACGCTAAAATGGCAAACTTCCTCAAACTGTTCACCTCCTTGAAAGACTCCCGGGTTTAAGGGCCTAGCTTCCGGCCCCAATGTGGATTTACAATAGCATAACGGTATATATTGTTCAATCAATCACAAGCAATAAAAGATGCTAACTATGTCAGTTTTTGAAGAACGGGTGAACTGGCTTTCCTGGACCGCAACTGCCGGTGTTTTGGCGGTTTTCCTTTATGCCGCTTCCTTTGACGGCGCCTTTTTTACGCGGGAGATTTTTTTAGCGGCGACGGGAGTCCTGGCCATCCTGGGAATGGCCCTTTTAATCAATTGGGACCGGATTGAGATACCTTCAGGGTCCGGAGCGCCGATGATTGCCCTTTTTGGCATCGCCGCCTGGACGCTGGCCACGACCCTGTGGTCGATCGCGCCAAATCTGTCGCTTGCTGAGTTTGGCCGCATCTCAATTTATCTGGCTGTTTTCGTTGCGATCCTGACAGGCCCCCCCGGCCGGAAGGCGGTTTACATTACCGTTTCACTTTTTGTGGCGTTTGTGACCGGGCTGGCCTTGTTTGCCTTGATGGCGAAGATCAGCCCGGCGCTATCGCAATCATACCTGTATTCCGGCGGCCGCCTGATGGGAAGCGTCGGTTACTGGAACGGGCTGGCGGCGCTGATGATAATGGCCATCCTTCCTTCTGTCTGGCTGGCCTCCAGCCGTTCGGTTCCCTGGCTCGGGCGCCTGGCGGCGACTCTGTCGCTGACAATTTCGGGCCTGGCCCTTTTCTTTACCCTGTCACGCGGCGGTCTGCTCGTCGGCGCCGGAGCAATCACGCTTTACCTCGTTCTTAACCGGGAGCGGCTGGGAGCCCTTGCTTCACTCCTGTCGGCGTTCATCCCGGGCGGGATTTTCGCCTGGTACGCCTCAACGTCGCTCCCGACGCTACAAATTGCCGCCACCGGCGACCGGATCAGCGCTGCCGACGGCCACCGCTTCGCCACCGGCCTCGCAGCCGTGCTAGTCGCCGCTTTGGCGATGAAGAGCGCGTCGCTGCTCTTGCCGACAAGCCTGCCCCGGACACGAAAAACAGTGCTGCTTGCCGGAACCGTCATTGGTCTAGCCGCCCTGGTTGTGGCTGGCGGCGTATTAATTGAAAGGCAACATATTGTCAATAAACTGCATAGCCTGCAATCAGAAACGTCAGCTCCGGTCTACGATTACAACCAGAAACAAATAGATGCCCAGGGGGTAGCACGCCTTGCGTCAACCTCAAACAACCGGCTGGAGTTCTGGCGGATCGGACTGACAAACTTCCAGAATCACCCGCTGACCGGCACCGGCGGCGGCACATTCCGGTTTCCGGACGCCCAGCTTCGCTCCATCCTCGGGGGAGCACGCGATCCTCACTCCATCTGGGTCCGCTTTCTCTCCGACCAGGGAATTATCGGCTTCGGGCTGCTGCTTATCTTTCTCGGCTCGCTGGCCTGGTTGCTCGCCCGTCAGGTGTTTGCAAACAAGGGGCTTTTTCGGGACAGCCTGTTCCTGGCGCTCGTAATCGCCTGCCTGGCCTGGCTGGCAGATTCCAGCTTTGAATGGAACTGGGCCCTCCCGGCTGTCGCCATTCCGTTCTTCCTGCTGGCGGCGCTGGCGCTGCGCCTGGGAAGCGCAGGAGAATCAGGGACTGCCGGGCCGGAGGCCGGCGCACCCGGGCACCGCGTTGCCGTCCTGCCGGACAGCATCTACCTGGCAAGCTGGCTGAAGTGGGCCATCGTGGCCGCGTCGATGACGCTCACTATTGCCTTTCTCCTCCTCCTCTTTAGCGACGTTGTTGCCCAGCGCGCCAGCGCCCAGCTGACTGAAGGTCATCTCAGCGCCGCCAGGTCCGCGGCTGAAACAGCGCACAGGTTAAATTATCTCGATCCGGGACCTATGGTTACGCTCTCGGGAATATCGGAGAAGGAGGGCGATTTTACCGCTGCCCGCGACTATATGGAACGGGCGCTTCACCGCGAGCCGCAGGATTCCGCGCTCGAAGAAGACCTGGCCCTGATTGAGTTTTACGATCTGAAAAAAACCGGCCAGGGACTAATCGACTACAACAAGGCTGTTAACCTCGATCCGCAATACGAACCGCTTCATATCCAGTTTCAAAGGATGTACGCGGACAACTTGAAGTATGACAGGACCGGCATTATGCCCGCGAAACCGCAGCCCGCGTGAGAGTGATAGGTCTCCCTAAAATCGGACTTACAGATCTGGCCCTCAAATCCCATCCGCTGCATTTGGTGGTGTTTACTTTCCGTAGCCCATGGCCTGAGCCAGCCGGTAATGCTTCCGCGACAGCGTCTCATCGCCGAGTTTCTCCGCGCACCGGGCCAGACAGTGGTGGGCATAATCATTTGCCGGATAAAGATCAAGCACGGCCAAAAACTCATTGGCGGCCCGGCGGTAGCGGCCGGAATTGTAATAAGCCCTGCCCAGCGCTTCCCGGATAGAAGTGCGACCGGGCTCGCGGCGGCGGGCTCTCTCCAGGACAACCGCGGCCTGGGCCGGATTTCGGGTATTTAGCAATGAAAGCCCCCGCTGGTAAAGATCGAAGATGCTTTCGCCAACCATGATAAATTCCTCCTTAAGTCAGATTTATATAATAATACGGCAACATCAAATTTTGAAAAGAACTGGACAGGTTGCTCTAATCCAATGTCCAACGTCCAAAATCCGAAATCCGGCTTCATCCTCTTAAACAGACGAAACAATTCCGATACACTACGCGGGATATCCGCAAACCTTTTCTGCAAGGGGAATTGATGCTGGACATTAAACGCCTTCGAAGGGAACCGGAGCTGATCAGGCAGGCGCTGATGCGGCGCGGCATCGAAGCGCCTCTCGATGAGTTCGTCGAGCTGGATAAAAAACGCCGGGAGGTGATCGCTGAGGCGGAAAAAAAGAAAGCCCTGAGAAACAGCGTCTCGGATAAGATTGCCGCGCTGAAGCGAAAAGGCGAGCCTGCCGTGCCAGAGATCGAGTCAATGAAAAAAGTTGGGGAGGAGATCAAGACTCTCGATATTCTTGAACGGGACATCGAGGATCAGCTGAATGACATCGTTCTCGAGCTTCCCAATAC
>JACWAM010000033.1 GCA_014874265.1 Thermoleophilia bacterium
GTAACGCTCGTCCAGATCGAAAAACCCCGGCTGGCCCATTATTTACCTCCCGAAGCGTGCATGGTAAAGTTAACGGGCGAATACTATCATATTATGGTTACTATATCAACCTGATTATGAGCTATTTTTAGAGGCGCCCTAAATTAAATGACGCCGCCAGGCTGCCGATCTCGTCGCGGGAATTTACTTTCACTTCCCGGCCGAGATCGCCGGCGGCGCCTGCCGCCGCCGCCTGGTTTACACGGCGGAGCGGGCCGGTAATCGTCCGGGAAAGCAGGATTCCAAGCACCACGGCGAGCGCCAGTGTCAGGAAAGTGAGAATCAGGCCGGCTGCCAGCGCTCTGCTGGAAGCGGCTCCCACGGCGGCGGCCGGAGCCGCCGCGACCATCACCAGAGGCTTGCTGGTCAATGTGGCAGGCAGCGACAGCGCCAGCGCCAACAGGTCAGAGCCGCCCGCGCGCGCGTCAAAGGTGGAGCCGCCAGGGGTGCCGGACGCAGCCGAAACTGAAGCGCCGGAAGAGGTCCGGAAAGAGCCTCCGGCCAGGGTGCCAGAGATAGCCTTGCCACCGTCGAGAACTCCCCACTCCAATCCTTGCAACGAAAACACGCCCGAGATGGAAGAGGAGTCCACCGTCTTGAGCGCCGTAACCTGCCAGCTGGAACCGGCGCCGCTTAAATTTACGGCCGCTGTTAGCTGGACCTCGCCGCTGGGCGCGCTCCCCGAAACGGCCAGCGTCTGGTCCCCACGCTCGAGCAGGACCTCACTGGCGCCGGTCTCGCCGCGGATGGAATCAAGCTGCGCCTCGCGGGCAGGGCTGTTGCCGGAAATGAGGGCAGAGGTATCGGCGCTCCGGAGCGCGGCAACCAGCGCATCACCGGCCGACCGCTGCTCCTCGGAAAGGATTGCCGCGGCGGCCGCAAGGCTGCTCTGCATGCGGGTGCGGTAGGTGCCCTGTTCCGAGCGCGCCAGAACGAGGCTGGAGATCACCGTGACAACCAGCAGCGGCAAGATGACTATCCCGGCAAAAAAAAGATAAAGTTTGGTGCCAAGTTTCATAGTTACTGGGTAGGCTTCAGTCAGAATTTCGAGGAAATGAAATACCCGCTGAGGCCGTTTGTAGAATCTATTTCACAGATTGTTCGTAACGAGGCCAAGCGAAAAGCCTACGGGCGCAGGAGGAAAAGGCCCGCAGTCATACCTGCAGGCACGTCGAGGACTTGCTCCGGGGACGCAGCTCGTGCCCTTTGCAGCCGGCCACAGTGGAATGTGCCTCCTGAGATAGATTCTAATGCCTCCCGGAGCGGAGGATGCCGCCCACCAGCCACAGCCCGAAAAATCCCGAGATCATAAAGCCAAACAAGGCAAACACGGAAATGCCCAGCAGGCGGGGGCCTCCCTGCGCAAACAGCCCGATGATCGAGGAACCAAGAATCAGGGAGGCAAGGACAATGGATATTACCAACCGGTTTGTCAAAATTGTCAGCCGGCGCGAGAAATCTTCCAGGTTGCGATGCACAAAATTGATCCTGACGTCGCCGGTGCGCACCTGCTCCAGCGCCTCGTGAACCTGGTAAGGGAAATCCATCAGCAGGCCCATGTAGTTTTGCGCTTCCCGGGCGCCGCGAGCCGCCAGGTTGACCGGCGAGTAGCGCTTGCTGACAAATTCGCGCGCGTACGGCCGGGCAAACTCGAGCACGTTAAACGACGGGTATAGCTGGCTGGTGATCCCTTCCAGGGTGGCGATGGCCTTGTCCAGAAGCAGGTATTGCGACGGCAGCTTCAGCTTCAGCCGGAAGATAGCCCCAAAGATATCGCGAAACACTGACACCGGCTCCAGCTCGCTCAGCCGCGCGTTGAAATATTTGGCGAACAGGTCTCTCAGCTCGCTGACGAACTGGGGCTCCAGCTCCCGCGGGAACTCCACTCCCAGCGCTTCCAGCCGCCGCGGAATTTTTTCAACATTCTGATTTGTGATATCAACGAACAGGCTGATAACATTCTGGCGGTCATCCGCCGTGAGGACACCGGTGATACCGAAATCAACCAGGCCGATGGTGCCGTCCCGGGCCACCAGAATATTCGCCGGATGTGGATCCCCGTGAAAAAACCCATGGATGAATACCTGCTTGAGCCAGCAATCCGCGATCAGCGCCGCCAGCGCCCGGCGCTCCGACATTGTTATACTTTCAGTATCAAGGTCAACTAGCTGAACCCCTTCCAGGTATTCGAGGGTCAGCACCCGGGTGGTGCTGTACTGCCAGTAAACCTTGGGGATGTGAACGGAGCGGTCCAGATCAAACAGCTGGGCAAACCGCTCGGCGTTGCGCGCCTCGATCCGGTAATCCAGCTCGCCGCGGATCCCCCGGGCGAACTGATCGACGACGCCGACCGGATCGACCAGAATCTCCTGCCGCGTATGGTCGCTGAGCAGATGAGCGAACTGGTACAGCATGTCGATGTCCGCCTTTACCAGGCCTTCGGCATCAGGCCGCTGCACCTTGACGATCACCGGGTCGCCGTTGGGCAGCACCGCCCGGTGCACCTGGCCGATGGAGGCGGCCGCGATCGGCGTTTCATCGAACTCGAGGAAAAGCTGCCTGACGGTCAGTTTCAGCTCCGATTCGATCGTTTGATACGCCTGCTCAACCGGGAAGGGACGCACCTCGTCCTGCAGCTTGCGGAGCTCTATCAGGATGTCTTCCGGGATCACATCGGGTCGGGTGCTGAGCAGCTGGCCGAATTTGATGAAGGTGGGCCCCATCTCCTCCAGCATCAGCCGGATATGCAGGCCGCGCCGGCCCGGGCGCCTTTCCCGGGACTCCCGGTGGAGGCGCGGCATCAGGTTCCGAAGGTTGTGCCGCTCGAAGAAGTAGCCAAAACCGTGCTTGACCGCGATCTCGGTGATCTGCCGCATGCGGTCAACGTTTCTGACGCTGGATAACCTCATAATAAGTTCAAAGTTTTAAAACCAAAAAACCGGGCTTGAACCGGAAATACTGTCACCCTGAGGCGAAGCCGAAGGATCTCGTTTAAAGCTCATTCTTCGCGCCAAACCGGTTCAGAAAGGCAATTTCCCTTTTATTTATTCATCCTCTTTCTTCTGCTCTTCTGTTGCCTGAGCTTGTTCCAGCAGCGACAGGCGGTGCTCCAGCTGCGCCAGCTTCAGCTCCATTTCTTCCATCTGCTCCGCCGTCGCCAGCCCCATGTCCCGGAAAGTCCGCTGCAGGCTGGCGTCGATCCGGCTGCGGGCGGCGCGGGTCTCGTCCCGGGCCCGTTCGAGCAGCTCGCCGGCGGCCTCCCGCCCCTGCTCGGAAGTCTTCTGGCCCCGGCCCATGAAGTCCGCCGTGAGGGCTTCGGCAAAATCACGTGAGAGCGAAGCGGCGCCGATCGTCAGTAAAATGCTTCGTTCTAACAGGTTTGGCATCTTAATCGCCTCCGTGTTCTTGAGGAATGGTACCTGTACCTCGCAGATTAATAAAACTGATCATACAACTCGTTCAGGTTCCGTCCGAACCGGCTGATATCTTCTGTTAGTAAACAAAAACAGGAGGTATCTCATGATCGGCCCCAAGACACTCATGGAATTTATGGAGATGTAC
>JACWAM010000034.1 GCA_014874265.1 Thermoleophilia bacterium
GTGACATGACGCTCCAGCGGGGCTTCATGCCAGAAATTTGGAAAGACTTTTGCCGTCGGCTGTGAGAAGATGAGGCCGCCCATCATGTTCTTGCTTCCGGACCAGTCGCCCCGCTCCAGGCAGGCGACATCCACGCCCGCGCCAGCGAGAGTGTACGTGGCGGCAAGTCCGGCCGGACCGCCGCCGACGACGATGGCGCCAAAGCGGGAAGGCGCGGGCCGCCGTTTGCCGTCTCCGTCTGCGCCGGGGTGAACTTGAGAGCCGTTCACTCTGATCCCCCCCCGGCTCCAGTCTTCGTCCGCATGCCGCCGCCCTGCTTGAGCAGGGCCGGGCTCGCTTCACCGCCGGCAGCCAGCTTTCTCTGTTTCACTTCCCCGATCATCGCTGGCATGACATCAAAGAGATCGCCGACAATGCCGTAATCGGCCACTTCGAAGATGGGAGCTTCGGGATCGTTGTTAATCGCCACGATGACATCAGATTCCTGCATCCCCGCCAGGTGCTGAACGGCCCCGGAAATGCCAACTGCAAAATAGAGGACAGGCCTGACCGTCTGACCGGTCTGACCGACCTGGCGGTGCTGGGATATCCAGCCGGCATCGACGGCGCCGCGCGATGCTCCCACTTCCCCACCGAGTTCCGCCGCCAACTCTTCCAACAGCGCAAAATTACGCCCGGCCTTCAGGCCCCTGCCACCGGCGACGATTACCTTTGCTCCATTGAGCGTCACCCCGGTGTTCGGATTGGGAGCAAACTGAAGCTGCTTTACAGCCGTGGCGGCCGCTTTTATGTGCGGCTTCAGGACTACCGTCTCCCCCGAGACCCCTTCGACAGGCTGCGGCGCCGTAAATACTCCCGGCCTGACCGTCGCGATTTGGGGAAGATGATGGGGGGTAATTATCGTGGCCATGACGTTGCCGCCAAAGGCGGGCCGTGTTTGGCGAAGTAACTTTTTTGTGGTATCAATATCGAGCCGCGTGCAATCGGCCGTCAGCCCTGTTTCCAGCTCCGTGGCAGCAGCCGAGGCGAGATCGCGACCGCGCGTAGTCGCCCCCAGCAGGATGATCTGTGGGCTGAATTTTTCCGCCAGCTCGACCAGGGCCTGACAATGCGGGTCAGCGGTGTAAGGCTCCAGATCCGGATGTTCAACCAGATACGCAACCTCCGCTCCGGATGAGAAAGCAGTCCGGGAAAGCTGCCGGCCGGTTGATCCAAGAATAACAGCGGCGGGCCTGACTCCCAGCTCCCGGGCCAGCGCCGCCGCCTCTCCCATCAGTTCCCAGGATACCGGTTCAGCGCGTCCGCCCTCCTGCTCGACGACCACCCAGACGTCACCCGACCCAACCGGCATCCCGCTCTCCCGGCCTTGATCTTTTTGCTCGGCTGAAATATTTTTCTTCTCGCTGCCTTTAACCACTGCTACCGCCAATCACCAAACCACGCTCAGCCAGTTTGTCAAATAAAGCCGCGGCGATTTCATTCGGAGGCCTGTCCGGTCCGCTCAGCGTCTCCCCGCGCTCGCGCGCGGGCGGCGCAAACACCTTGCTCACCCGGGTTGGCGACCCTTTCAGACCCAGGCGGTCCGGCTCCACCTCTAGGACACCCGCGCTCCAGACCTCAACCGGCGCTTTCGCCGCCCAGAGAAGATCTGGCAATGCTGCGTAGCGGATCGGATTGCAGGCTTCGGTGATCGTCACGGCTACCGGCAGCCGCGCCTCCAGGAGTTCCCGGCCATCCTCGCGCTGGCGCCAGGCGCGCACGGTGCGCGTTTCTGCGTCTACCTCCAGCAGCGAGCAAACGTAAGTCACCTGGCTCAGGTCGAGCCGCCGCGCCAGGCCGGGACCTACCTGGCCCGTATCGCCGTCAATCGACTGCTTGCCGCAAAACACCATGTCAATTCCGGCCGCGCCGGCGGCTGTGAGTTCGCCCGCGATCTTCCTGATCGCGGCGGATAGCGTGTAGGTAGTCGCCAGCGTGTCAGCGCCGGCAAAGGCACGGTCGGAGAGAAGCACCGCCCGGTCGACGCCATAGCCAATGGCTTTTTTGAGCGCCTCGTCCGCCTGGGGCGGGCCCATCGAAAGCGCGGTAATGGTGCCCCCGTGACTGTCCCTTACCTTGAGTGCCGCTTCAAGGGCATAAAGGTCGTACGGATTGATTACAGACGGAATCCCCTGCCGGATGAGACTACCGGAATCGGGATCGATCCTGACCTGGGTGGTGTCGGGCACCTGCTTTATGCAAACAATCGAGTTAATCTGCAACTCCCGCCTCCTGCTTCTTTATCATGCTTCTCCGGCTGCCTGCGCCGTTAACGCCTACGCGCCCGCCCGCGACAAGGGACAGCGGTCAGGATCTCCTTTCATACACACCTCTAGCTCGCGGTAAGTCAAAAGGGAGGTGTGCTTTCCCCGGCAGCAGACAAACCTGCCGCAATAGTTGAGAAGATAATCGGGACCCTTTTTGCCGGAACCCTGGCGGACCCAGAAAAAGGGGCAACCGCTCGCGGGCCCAGCAGCGGAAGTTTTTAAATCGCCGGCGCTTGTTTTCATTTAAGCACCCCCAAACGCCTTCCGGGCAGTTGAACCCGGCCGGCGCAGAAGTCTCCATGCCTCTTACGCTTCTGTCAACCCTGCCAGAGCCTCTTCCTTGCTTTGAAAGATGTCAAAAACGCTGTTTAGACCCGTGATCTGAAAGATCCAGTTGACATTTTCGTCGACGCTGACCAAGACAAGCTTGCCGCTTTTTGGTTTGAGTCTTTTCACGCCGCCTATCAGCACGCCTAATGCAGAGCTATCAATGAAATGAACGCCGGACATATCAACTATAATCTTGAGACTTCCGTCATCAAGCGCTCCCAGAAGCGCTTCCTTTAGCCGCTGAGCCGTATAGAGGTCAAGCTCTCCGGAAACCTCGATAATGGCTACTCCATCAGGATTTCTTTCACTCTTTAGATCAAATTCCATACGTCTCCTCCAAGAGGGTTTGAAATGGTTTTATCGTCGCGCCGGTGTGCGGCCTGTTGCCTGCATCGGCAAAACATCTTATCAGCTTGGAACGGCCAATGTTGGATATTACGGATTGTATGTTGTATAAACAGCGGAACCGCCTAATATCGCCGTCGTGGCAGCGCCTCGGCGCTGGTTTTAGGATTTTACCTCCGTGGTAATTAAAGTAAACTTCACGGCGGGATCAGGCGAACCGGAACCATGGAACCATAGGAAAGGAGAAAGGAATGCGTGTAAGGATTGAACCCAGGGACGAGTGTCTTGGCGACGCCATTTGTGCTGACGAATGCCCCGAGGTATTCGTGATTAACGATGAGGATGGCCTCGCCATGGTGATAAAGGAGTCCCCTGACGAAAGCCTGAGGGAAGCCGTGCAAAGCGCTGCCGATGAGTGCCCGGCAGAGATAATCATCATCGAAGAGGACTGAGCCTGCCTTTCAGGAACGGGCTAGCGCCGGCGGCACTGATCAAAGGGGGAAGGAATGCGCCATACCGGTGACAGAAAAGAGGCTGCCTTGCTGGCTCTGGTGCTGGCGGCGATGGCGCTGGCCTTATCCGCCTGCGGAACGAGCTACGGCAACGGCGGAAGCTCAAACACAGGCGGGGTCCCGAAGACCACCGGCCACGTCGCCAGCGTATCGATAACGAATTATGCCTATCACCCCGCCGATATAACCGTCACCAAAGGAACCACTATTACCTGGTCCAATGGCACGAACATCGTTCATACCGTGACGGCTGACAGCGGGATGTTTGATTCGGGCAACGTGAATCCTGGAAAGTCTTTCAGCTACACGTTTAGTCAGGCGGGCACATTTCCGTATCATTGCACCTATCATGTGGCACTGGGCATGCGCGGAACTGTCACGGTCAAATAATCCAATCATTGGGGAATTCATCCGGAGCGGCTGAAGGCAGCCCCGATGCCAAAATCAGATACCTCTGACCATGACGCATATTAAAAGGATTATCAACCGGGAATGACAGAAAAAACTGTCAAAATATACACCACGCCCGGCTGACCTTTTTGCCGCCGCCTAAAGGCTCTCTTCCGTGAGAAGGGAATCGACTACGAAGAAATAGACGTGTCAAAGAACCTGATGGCCCTGGAGGAGATGCGGCGGCTGACGGGCCGGAAAGCGGTGCCCCAGGTTTTTATCGGCGATGATCATATTGGCGGTTATGAGGATTTCCTCGTCCTGGACGCCAAAGGCGAGATTGACGCCAGGTTCGGGCGCAAACGAAAACCGGCTCCGGCGAAGGTGGAAATTCAGGATCTGCTGATTATCGGCGCCGGGCCCGCCGGCATGACCGCCGCTGTTTACGCCGCCCGCAAGGGATTAAGCACGGTTATTATATCTGATCAATTGGGGGGACAGCCGGCGCTGACAGCCACGATCGAAAATTACATGGGCTATCAGTTCATCACCGGGCCAGAGCTGATGGCAAGGTTCGAGGCACAAACCCGCCGCTACCCCGGCGTGGCGCTGGCCGCGGGTGAAGAGGCCATCCGCCTTGAGCTGGATGGCCGGATGAAAAAAGCAATCACCGAGTCCGGCAAAATCTTCACCGGACGGGCGGCGATCATCGCCTCCGGCAAACGCTCACGGACGCTCAACGTGCCCGGCGAGCACGATTACATCGGCCGTGGAGTAAGTTACTGCGCCACTTGCGATGCGCCGCTGTACGCAGGCGAGAGCGTCCTCGTCGCCGGCGGCGGCAATTCCGCATTGGAGGCGGCGCTGGAGCTTGCCGCCCTCTGTCCCAGAGTCCACCTTGTATCGCTCTCAGAACCAACGGGGGATGAAATTCTGCTGGGAAAGGTCATGGCAGAGACCCGCATTCTTAAGCATCTTTTGTGGCGGTTGTCAGAGATCAAAGGGGATGGCAAGGAAGTGACAGCCGCCGGAATTACATCAGCTGATGGGGCCAGGCGGGAGGAGGTACCCGTAAAAGCTGTCTTCGTTGAGATCGGCCTGCATCCCAATTCCGCTTTTGCCGTTGATCTGGTCCGGCTCAACCGCGCCGGCGAGATTGAGGTCGATAGCGACTGCTGCACCGGCGTGCCCGGTATTTTTGCCGCTGGGGACGTTACCCAGGTGCGCGACAAGCAGATCATCGTTGCCGCCGGCGAGGGAGCCAAGGCGGCGTTATCGGCTCAGGAGTACCTGCTGTCGCAAAGGTAGCATGAGGGTTTAAGCCGAAAATATCTATTATGCTTCCGTCGTCACGCAAGGTGCGGCCAGCAGGCATTATACAGTAGAGGCTGGAATTTCTGGCTTGGATACATGTCACAAAACAACAAACACAAAAGTGGCGCCTATAGGGCCCCCTTATTTGACTTTATCATGCTTTACCGCGAAAAAAATCCACCTTTGGTTTGATTTATTCTGGCCGAACGTAGTAGTTGAAAACCGGAGCCCATAACGGAGCCCATAACCGAAACCGACGTAAACAGCCGGCAGGAGCTTATCGAGGCCGCCCGTGGACTAATGCCGGCGGACCTGGTTTTCAAAAACGGCCGGCTGGTGGATGTGCTCTCGGGGGAAATCATCGAAACTGGTGTTGCCGTTCACCATGGGCGGATTGCCGGCATCGGCGATTATGACGGGCTCGAAACAATTAATCTGGAGGGGCGCTACCTGTGCCCCGGTTTCATCGACGGGCACATCCACGTCGAGAGCACCATGCTGACCCCGCCGGAATTTGCCCGCGCCGTCGTTCCCCTGGGAACAACCTCCGCCATCATCGATCCGCATGAGATCGCCAATGTCCTCGGGCGCGCCGGCATTGACTACATGCTTAAGTCCAGCCGCGGCCTGCCGGTTACTTTTTACGTGATGCTGCCATCATGCGTGCCTACCTCGGTCATGGAAACCTCAGGCGCCAAGCTGGGCAGCGCCCAGCTTGAGCAAATGATTGGGCGAGAGCGGGTAATCGGCATCGCCGAGATGATGAACTATCCCGGCGTTCTGGAGGGCGACCCTGAGGTGCTGGCCAGGATTGCCGCCGCTGGCGGCCGCCGCGTCGACGGCCATGCTCCCGGCTTAACCGGAAAGGACCTGGCCGCATATGCCGGCGCCGGCATCAGCTCCGACCACGAGTGCGTCACCGCCGGCGAAGCCCTTGAGAAGCTGAGACTGGGAATGCACATCCTCGTCAGGGAAGGTTCCACCGCCAGAAACCTGAAGGAGCTTATCACCGCCATCACACCGGAAAACTCGCGCCGCTTCAGCTTTGCCACCGATGACCGCCATCCCGAGGATCTGATCGGGGAAGGCCATATCGATTACCTGGTGCGACTGGCCATCACCGCGGGTCTGCCTCCGGTCACCGCCATCCAGATGGCCAGCATCAATACGGCGATTCATTACAGCTTGGGTGATGTGGGCGCGCTCGCGCCTGGGTACGTCGCCGACATCCTTGTTCTGGAAGATCTCAGCCAGATGCGGGCAACGAGAGTCTACAAGCGGGGACGGCTGGCGGCTGCGGACGGAAAATCTGTCACTTTTAGGCACCCGGATCAACCACAGCCGGCGCAAATTATTGTCACTCGGGACACCATCAACTTCGACGCCGGCAGCATCGACTTTGCCGTTCCGGCGGCAGGCAAGCGGCTGAAGGCGATCGAGATTGTCCCGAATCAAATCATAACAAAAAAAATAATCGTCAAAACAGCAGTCGCAAACGGCGCGGCAGTCTCCGACCCGGAGCGCGACATTTTAAAACTGGCAGTGATCGAGCGGCACCGGGCCAGCGGCAACACCGGCCTCGGTTTCGTCAAAGGATTCGGCTTAAAACGCGGGGCCCTCGCCAGCTCGGTCGCTCACGATTCTCACAATATCATCAGCGTGGGCGCCGACGACACGGACATGAAGCTGGCGGTGACAGAACTAAAACGGATGGGGGGCGGCTTCGCGGTCACTGCCGGCGGGATAGTCCTGGCAGCGCTGCCGCTGCCGGTGGCGGGCCTCATGTCCGATCAGCCTCTCACGGCAATCGCAACCGCCACGAGCAAGGTCATTGCCGCGGCGGCAGAGCTCGGCTGCCCCCTCCACGACCCGTTCATCACCCTGTCTTTTTTGGCTCTGCCGGTAGTCCCGGAACTGAAACTCACGGACAAGGGGCTGGTGGACGTAAACGAGTTCCGGATTGTGGATCTGTTCGAGTAAATGTTTCTAACAAAAACGCCAGGAATGGCTAATACTGCCTGCGAGCCGGTTTGACGAAATCTTGCTCGACAGGATGGCTTTTCTTAAAGCGGTAAGGAGGACATTTCTAAAGCGTTTTATCGGCCGGAAATACCCCCTTGCCGCTCAAGGGAGAAAGCCGTCCGGGCTTGGAAACGATAATATCTGCGAGGGTTTGGCGAGATCAGCGCCAGCAGGGCCAAAGCGGGACTATTCCGCCGCCAGCGCCTTGCGCACCGCCGCCTTCAGTTCTTTCAGCTTCACCGGCTTGGTGAAAAAATCAAACACCTCGCCCTTGATTGCCTCGATGGCGACATCCAGGCTGGCAAACGCGGTTACCATAATAACCCTGGTCCGGGGGCTGCTTTCCTTGATCTGGTTCAGGACGTCGAAGCCGTCCATTCCCTTCATCTTCAGATCAGTGATGACGACGTCAAACGGATGTTCTTTAAGCCTGGCCAGCCCGGCCCCGGCGTCCACGAATGCTTCCACCTCATAGCCCTCTTCCTCGAGAGAAACCCTGGTCATGTCGGCCGCGATCTTCTCGTCATCGATAATCATGATCTTGCTCATAAGCCTCCTTGAGAACGGGCATGCGATATCCGCTGGCCTCACAAAACAGTGACTTCCGCTAAAGCGGCGGGGTACCGGTGCGCCGGCGCCAGCTATCTATATCATATCGAAGAAATAGGCTCGGGCGCTGCCTCGGCATAGCTGCCCGGAGCCGGTTCGCTGAGCAGCCGGCCCAGGTCCGGCTCTTCCTTGCGCGCCGGGTAGTACCAGACGATGCCGTCGGCTGCCATCAAGGCGCCGGCCACCGCCAGCAGCACACCCCACAACCCAGCGGCATGCAGTTCGTAGACCTTGACCAGGCCGACGCCGATGCTGAAAAACGTCATGCCCGTGCGGATGAAGCCAAGTCCGGTGCGGGCCCGGGCGTACATCGTCCGGTAGCAGCCGGCGATTGTCCGCTGCGCCGCCATGATGTTGCGTTCACGCGCCAGGTGGGTCCGCTCGCGGCTGGCCGGAGATGGCCTGAGGATGGTGCCGTAGCTGGGCAGCAGGTCGCTCAGCCGGGACAGCATCGTCTTCCCCGTCTGGGCCCGGGGGGCGCCTTCCAGGTGATACCGGTCCAGAAAAGCCGTCGTCGCGGCGGTGACTTCCGCCAGGGTCTGTGGCCGCGGCATCCGGATCATAAAGCGCCGCATGTGACCGTATTTCCAGGTGCCGAAACCCGCGAGTGCCAGTCCGGCGCCGGCTGCCAGCCAGATCAGTAACTGAGACAAAACAGACTTCCAGTCAAAAATGATAAAAGCAGCCGCCAGCGTCACCATCCCCAAACCCCAGCGCATCAGCGCCTGCCAGCTCCGCATGTGCGCCATTTCGGTGCGGTAACACGCCATCCGTGTCCGCCAGGCCGCCATCGTATTGCGCCAGAAAGCCAGTCCGGTGCGCTCCGTGCCGATAATGCGCCCGGGGCGGTCGTTAAGGAAGTCTTGCATGTACCAGAGAATCTCCATTACCAGGCTGACGCGGAGGGTGTACGGTCCCTGGACGAACCGGTCGATTTCTTCCCGGGCTTCAGGCGAGCCGGGGTCGTTGACAGCGGCGATAATCTTTTCATTTTCCAGGATGATGGGAAACATCGGTTCGCGCCGGAGCCGGTCTGGCTCAAGCCCTTCCAGTAACCGGGGCGGCACCGGCAGCCGTTCGTCAAACTCGATGGGCGGAAAACCAAACTCTTTCGCGAGTGCCGACAGCAGCGCCCGCTTCGGCACGCCGTACTCGTCCATGAGCACGGTTTCAATCTCGGCGCGGCGCTGATTGGCCGACGCAAAAGCCTCTTTCAGCTTTTCCTCGCTGAGGTATCCTTCTTTCACCAGCGGGCGATACGTCAGCATCTGCCTAGAGTTCATCGTCAAACACAACCTTGCCCCACTGCCGGGCCGGTTTGCCGTAATCGGGAAGATGGATCTCGAACTCGCCCCGGCAATACGAATACTCACGTCTGACCTTCTCCGACGTCAGGCTCCAGCGCACACCGTCGGCGGCCAACAGGACCCCGGCCGTGATCAGCACTACGGGAACAACCCGCCAGCCGGGACCGCCGTGAAGCACTGCTACCAGCAGCGCTCCTCCCACACCGGCGATGCTCATCCCGGTGCGGATGTAAGCCATGCCGGTGCGCGAATATGCCATTACCGTGCGCAGCCGCGACATCAGATTGCGCCGTTCGGCCAGGACGGTGCGTTCCAGGGCCAGGCCGGTAGTTCCCCAGATGCCGGGAGCCTGCTGGGCGCTGACCGGAGGAGCTTTTTTCCGGAAGCGGCTGAGCGGCGGAAACACTTCATCCCAGATGGTGTCTTCCTTAAGCGCGTTGATGAAACTGGCGAGACCGCTCCTGCCGGCGCGGTATCCGGGCAGATACCAGTAAAATCCTTCCAGCACCATCAGCGCTCCGGCGGCGATGAGAAAGTAGTAAAAATAATCCCAGCCAGGGCTGGGCAGTTTTTTAAGAAGCCCCAGCCCCAGGCCGCCGAAAGCAACGCCAGTGCGGGCAAAGGCCAGCCCGGTGCGGGCCTGAGCCATGGTTGTCCTGAGGGAGGCATTTACGGTCCGTCCTTCCGCCAGGTCGGTGCGGTCATTGGCAAGGTAACGGCGCCGCATTACCGGCGACAGCCTTCTCCACGCCCGCCTGAGCCTGCCGGCGCCGGGGATGACGCCGGAGCGGGCAAAGCCGGGCTCCTCTTCCTCATTTAACGTCGAAAGCGCGGTCATGCCGGCAGCATCCCGGGCGGGCTCCTGATAATCCTGATTTTTCAGAGCCGGACCCCGGGCCGGTACATACCAGATGAGCCCATCGACAGCGGCGGCGGCTCCCCCCGCGAGGAGCAGCAGCTCCAGGGGCAAGAAAATGCCGCTGCCAAACAGCTTGATAAGAGCCACTCCGATCGTGATGGAAGAAATTCCAGTGCGCAGGAAAGCCAGCGCCGTCCTGGCCTTCGCCATCGACGTCCGCTGCAGCGCCAGCGACGAGCGTACTCCCGCCAGATAGGTTCTGGTTTTAGCCAGTGGCGTCCGGCCGGCTTCAGGGGGAAACCTTGGATTGAGATCCTGATTATTCTCGATGATGCGGATCAGATCATCCGGCAAAGCCACCCGGAAATCGACGGAATCGGCTCCCAGCATTTTTTTGACATCATCAATAACTTGTGGATCATGGGGCCGGCTGGCGATCACTTCGGCGTGGCCCTCCCTGACGGAAACCGGCAGCCAGAGACGGTCTTTTAGCTTTTCCGGATCGACCCGCTTCATGATGTCCATTGACACCATTAAATCTTCATCATATTCCTCATAAGGACAGCCGTAATACTGTGAAAGTGCCGTCAGGATCTCACATTTTGACAGGCCGTTTTCTGCCATCAGCGAGGTCAGGGGCCTGTTGATGGCATCAGCCACCTTGAGCAGCGCCCGCATCCGCGCCCCGGCGGGCTTCTGTCCAGGGAAATTGTCAGACATGGCGAACGCCTACGCGCCCGCAACGCCGGCCCAGGCGTCGATTGCCTCCGGGTGAGCGCCGCGAGCCATGCTGACTACGGGCCGCGGGGAAGATCTCACCAGACGTTTGTGGATAATTCTGCTGTCGGTGACGGCCGGGCTGAGCAGCACCAGGTCAATCTTCATCTGCCGCAGGAACCTCACAATCGCCGCCGCGTTTGCCTCCGGCTCCAGGTGGATGTCGACGTCGATACCGTGACCCGAACATTTTTTCCGCAGCAGATCCCGGGCGGCAACCGTTTCCGCCGAATTGTCTTCAGCCCACGCCGCTGCTGCTGCCGCCTCCGCATAGACATGGGGAAACGGCGACACGGAAGCAACCGCGGAGGCCGCCGATGCCAGTCTGTTTTTGCCCGAGTCACCACCGAGCAGCAGAATCCTGAGATTCTGTCCCAGGAGTTTCGACAGGTAGATGGCGTAGGAAATGCCGTGCACAGGCTCATCTTCCCTGGTGTGCTCATGCTTGTAGGCTACATATAAAAGTTCTTTCGCAGACATGATCTCCTCCTTTTTATAAAACAGGAGGAGCAAGAAACGTGCCAATTCTAAAATTTGCCTGTAAAAAGAGGGAAAATGTCAGCTTTGCCTGCCGACATGAGGTCAGTCACGAACAGTAAATCGTCTCAAAGCGAAACAAGCATGAACAGTTGACCGGCAAAGCTGCTGCGGCAGGTCAATCCTGCTTTGACAGGCTTTCGCCGTCCGCTTTCAGCATCCGCCAGAGGCTGGTGCGGGAAACGCCCAGCACGCGCGATGCCTCGGATTTGTTGCCCCCCAGCATCTCCAGCACCGAATGGACGTATTCCTTGTTGATCTCAGCCAGGGATTTTACCTTGTCCGGCTCCAGTGAGGTCTCGATCTGAAACATCAGCAGTGATTGAGGCAATGATTCAGCTGTGATAACGGCGCCCTTCTCGAGGATCACGGCCCGTTCGATAATATTTTCCAGCTCTCGCACGTTCCCCGGATAGCTGTATTTCCGCAGTACTTCGAGCGCATCCTGGGAAAATTTGTTTATCCTCTTGCCATATTCACGCGCATGCTTGCGGAGGAAAAACCGGCTCAGCGGGATAATATCTCCCCTTCGCCGCCTGAGCGGCGGCACGTTGATTTCCATCACATTGAGACGGTAGTAAAGGTCTCTTCTCAAGGAGCCTTCTTCCACTGCCCTGTTGACATTTTGGTTGGTAGCGGCAATGAATCTGACATCGACCTTAACCGGCTTCGTGCCGCCAACCCGGAAGAATTCCTTCTCCTCAATCGCTTTCAATAACTTTGCCTGCAGATTGGGCGACATCTCGGTGATCTCGTCAAAAAAGAGCGTACCCCCGTCAGCGATTTTTATCAGCCCCTGTTTTTGCAAATGGGCGCCGGTGAATGCCCCTTTTTCATGACCGAAAAGCTCGCTGGCTAGCAGCTCCTCGGTAAAGGTGGCGCAGTTCAGCGACAGAAATGGTTTGCCGCTCCGCGGGCTGGTGTGATGGATAGCTTTCGCCAGCAGATTCTTGCCAACGCCGCTTTCCCCGGTCAGCAGCACATTGCAATCCGATCCCTGCATGCCCTCAACAATATCCATCACTTTTTTCATCGCCCTGCTTTCGGCGATGATATTGACCTTTTTCCCCATCTGCAATGAGGTGCGAAGAGCGATGTTCTCCTGCCGCAACTCATTTTGAGTCCGGATCTGCTTGACCTTCAGCAACAACTCATCGAGCTCGAATGGCTTGGGAATGTAATCAAAGGCGCCTTTTTTCATTGCCTCCACGGCGGAATTGATACTGCCAAAACCAGTGATGACCAGCACCGCCGTCTCCGGAGAAATCTCCTTGACGCGAGACAGCAGTTCCAGGCCGTCCATCCCGGGCATTTTGATATCGGCGATGAGAATGTCAAAATCATTTGATTTGATTTCCGCCAGTGCGTCAACACCGTTGTCAGTGCTGACGACGTCATAATTCTCATCTCTGAGCACATCCGTCAGATGCTTGCGGGTAATCTCCTCGTCTTCTGCTATCAGGACTCTAACATTCATTCGCTCTTGCCTGACCTGGAAAGGATGATTTCAAAAATGGTGCCGATGCCCTCTTCGCTAATCACTGAAATCTGCCCTCCATGCTTTTGAATTGTGTTCATGACAATTGCCAAGCCGAGCCCGGTGCCTTTGTCCTTTCTGGTAAAGAAGGGATCAAAAACCTTTTCCCTGTCGGCGGCGGACATCCCCCGCCCGCTGTCAGACACCAGAATCTCCAGATCGCCGTTCTTGGGGGTGATCGTGGCCGTGATCCTGCCCCTGCCCTCAATCGCGGCGATCGCGTTCGTAAACAGATTAACGAAAACTCGCTCCAACTGCGACCGGTCCGCTTTCAGAAAATTAACCTGTTCTTGCGTATCGATCTGAAATTCGATTTTATCCGCAGGCGCAGCTTTTGCCGCCAGGCCGTAAGCGTCCCTGATCAGACCGGTCAATTCCACCTCGCTCAACTGCGGCTCTTTCTCCCGGGCAAACTCGAGCAGATTGCTGACGATATCGCGGACGCGCTCGGTCTGGCCGATGATGTCGGCTACGATCCGGGCGACGGCCGGTGGTCCGGAGTCCCCGATCTTCTTCTTTAACACTTGCGCCGACAGGCTGATGTTGTTGAGAGGGTTATTCAGCTCGTGGGCGACCCCGGAAGCCAGGGTGCCGATGGCGACCAGTTTTTTCGACTGCAGCAGCGCTTCCTGGTTTTTTTCCTGGATCTTTTGCTCCCAGGCCGTCCTGAGCTGATTCATCCGGTCAAATTTATCGATCAGTATATCGACTTCGTCCTTGTGCACCCGGGGCCGCAAGGCGGGAGGCTTGGATTGCCGGGAGCCAAACATCTTGCTTATCTTTTCAACGGATCCGGTCAGCGTCCGCAGCTTCTTGACAATATCAGAGCTGACATAAAGCAAGGCTCCCAACCCGATCAAGAGAAACAACGGGAAAATCACCAGGATCTCCAGCTGCGACTGCCGGACCACCGAGTTGGCCCTGCTTCTGGTGTTCGTGTCGAGACTGTTGGCGGCGGCGACAATATTTTCGCTGGTATCGCGGAGCTGCTTGATCAGGACGTCGAGCTTGCCCAGCGCCACCACTTGCGGATTGCTGGCCGGCAAGGAAAAGTTGCTTCGCAAGTAACTTGATACAGTGGAAGGATTGTCGCGTGATTCCACCTGGATCAGGGGAATCAGACTGGCGCTTGCCGGAAAGGCGGCCATCAAGTTATCGTTTCCCCGGGAGATCTGGGCCAGCAACAACTGGATGTTGCCGAACTCGGAACGGTACGTTGACACCAGGTTGCTCATGTTCGCGGCGGCGGCGGGTTCTTCGGCTTTGATACTGCCCGTCAGATTATCCATCTGATTCAGAATGCTTGTGGTCGTGGCGGCTTCCTGGGCGGCCTGATCGGGAAACAGGAAAAAGTTTTTCTCATGCCGCACGATCTTGAGCGACCTGTCTCTGGCGGAATCGGCAACTTCGAGGAATCCCACCTGATTCTTTACCTGAACAAAATTGATGTACTCGAAGGTTGCCAGGATGCCAATGATAAGAGCGCTGATGAAAAAGCTGACTATTATCTTTTTGCGGAGGGACATCCTGTAATGATTATACATCAGGGAAAAAGCCAAATGGCCCCCAAGGCACCGCGGCCGCGGAAGAAAAAAGCCTTTCTCTCCAGCACTTTTCTGGCTTAAAATGGTTGATTCAAAGGATATTATGTAACATTATGAAACCTAAGCTGGAAAAAATGTTAAGAAAGTGTTTAAAATTAAAACGTTTCTGCGTATACTTATCAGCAGGAAAATAATGATAAGTAACACTTATGTTATCTTGTTCCTTTATTTATGGATAAAAACACGTTGATAATTTATAAACGGGGAAGGTCAAAAAGAAGGGGTTTCGTGTGAGTGATAAATCGAGGAAGTTTCCGCATCCATACTTTACCGGCAAGCCGAACTGGAAATGGTTCATCCTGATTACCGTTCTGATGGGCGCCACCATGTCGGCACTGGACGTCAGCATTGTCAACGTCGGCATGCCGACCATGAAATCCGATTTCAACGTCTCCACTTCCATGATCGCATGGGTCGCGATGGCATACATGATCACCCTGACGATCTTCCTGCCCTTCTTTGGCCGGCTGGCGGACATGCTGGGCCGGACACGGTTATATACATTCGGCTTCATAGTTTTCACGGTGGGCTCCCTTTTATGCGGGATGGCGCCCACCGCTTATTTTCTGATTGGCTCGCGCGTCCTGCAGGCAGTCGGCGCCGGCCTCTTGCAGGCAAATTCAGTGGCGATTATCGTCGCGGCCTTTCCCACGAGTGAGAGGGGAAAAGCAATCGGCATCCAGGGAGCGGTCCAGGCGATCTCAATGTCCATCGGTCCGCTCGTGGGCGGGGCCCTGATCGCCGCCATCGGCTGGCGGGCGATCTTCTACGTGAACCTTCCCATCGGGCTGGTTGGCGTGACGGCGGCGTTATTCATCCTGCCGAAGAGCGAGAAAGCCGCCGAGAAGGAAAAAGTGGATTACTTCGGAACCCTGGCTTTTGTGATCGGCCTCGGTGCGCTGGTGCTGGGGATTAACGGACTGGGAACCGATGGCATAACCCCGATGATCATCACGTACCTGGCGATCGCTGTTGTCTTCCTGGCAATCTTTGCCATCACCGAGCTCAGGGTCAGATTCCCGCTGATCGATTTCAACATGTTTAAAAACGGGCTGTTCCTGCTGGGAAACATGACCGGCATGCTCTCCTACTACGTGCTGTTCGGGATTCTGTTCCTGATGCCGTTTTACATGGAGAATGTGCTTAAATTCAGCGCCGGGGCAGCTGGCCTGCTGTTGACGCCGGTGCCACTGTCCATGGCGATCGTGGCGCCGTTTTCGGGGAACATCTCCGATAAATACGGTTCCCGCATCATGACCACCGCCGGCATGGTGGCGGCCTCGGTCGGCTGCATGACAATGATCTTCCTCGGCTCGGCCACCGCCATCTGGCTTCTGATTATCGAGCTGGTCGTGATCGGGACGGGCATGGGCATGTTTACGCCGCCCAACAACAGCGCCATCATGGGAGCGGCTCCCCGGGACAAGCTCAGCGTGGCGGGAGGAATTCTGAACATGACCCGGTCGCTGGGTTCTATTTTCGGCGTCGCTGTCTCCAGCCTGATATTGACGACCATGGAGCACAGTTATCTGACCGGAAAGTATCCCATTCCCAAACACGTCTTTAGCGGCAATAATATCCCGCAAGTTGACAGGAACGGAGCTTTTCTGCATGGTCTGGCCATCGCGATCGCGATCATGCTGGGGCTGACCATCATTTCCACCATTCTTTCAATCGCCAAAAAAGAGGGCGAAGCGCTCGATTCCGAGGCGGTCAAGGAGTTCGAAGGAATCTGACAGCTGTCCTCCGTGGACAGGTACAAAACGGGAGGTAGATCAATAACATGGCTGAGCAATGCCCGCTGGGCGAGCTGGAAAAGATACTGGTGGCAACCGATGGCTCCGAGGCCAGCGGAGGAGCCGTCCGGGAGGCAGTCAGCCTGGCCGGCCGCTGCTCCAGCAAGTTAACCGCAGTTTCAGTGGTTGAAACGTTTCAAAGATTTGCCTATCTGGCTCCCAACGTTATCGGCGAGATGGCGAATATCGCCCAGGACCAGGAAAAAGACGCCAGAGCCCACCTGGAAAAAGCGCTCACGGATGCTGCAGCAACCGGGATCAAAACGGAAATAGTAGTAAAGACCGGTGATCCTTTCGGCATCATTATCGACGAAGCCAAACAGACCGGATCCGAATTGATCATTATCGGCCGCCGCGGCCTGTCGCATCTGGAACGAATGGCTATGGGCAGCGTCACCGCCAAAGTTATTGGCGACATGCCCAGCGATGTGCTGGTGGTCCCCCGGGATGCCGGCACCGGCTGCCAGGTTATCCTGGCCGCCACCGACGGCTCCAGCGACGGCAAGACCGCCGTGGAGGAAGCCCTCAAGATGTGCCATAAGTGCGACAGCCGCCTGCTGGTGATCTCGGTCGCAAAGTCAAAGGCGCGCGAGGCGGAAGCCGCCGAAGCGCTGGCGCAGGCCCGGGATCTTGCCAGGGATGGCGGCGTCGAAATCGAGACCATATCCGCCACCGGGAAGCCTTACGTGGAGATTATCAAGGCAGCCAGGGAGAACGGAGTCGATCTGATCGTCGTCGGCCGGCACGGCCGGGGCAAGCTTGACCGGCTGCTGATGGGCAGCGTCACCGAAAGAGTCGTGGGACACTCCGATTGCGCCGTGCTGATTGCCCGCACTTTTTAGCGGTACCGCCAGCGGCCAGATCTGGCCGCTTCAAACCCGGATCGCTGCCCATAAATTGTTATAATCCGTGTATGGTTTCCAGGATCAAAAGATACGATCACCTGTCGCAGGCGTTTGATTAAAGTTGCCCAGCAGGTCCAAAGCATGGCCGCGCGGGCGCTGAGCGGTTGATCTTTCGCTGAAACCATTTTTCCTTTCTTTAATTAATTCTTATCTCTCTGCTCCCGCGGCTTGCATGAAATAGGGCTTGCCGGCGCGTCATCATTGCTGCGTCGTCACTGGCAGGAAATCATGCCGAATTCGTTCCTGAATTTCATCAAGAGACAGATCGAGAACCGCATCAAAATGGCTGCGGCCGAAGAGTCGATCATGATCATCAGCGTCCTCAAGTGGACGGTACTGGCGACGGTCACGGGCGCCATCGTCGGCCTCTCCTCAGGCGGCTTTCTCAAGCTCCTGCAGTGGTCGACCGGGTACAGCAGCAAGTACAATTACTATTTCCTGCTGCTGCCGGCAGGTTTCTTCATCAGCTCGGCGCTGGTTAAATACCTGGCGCCGGAAGCCAAGGGCCATGGCACCGAGAAGGTGATCGAGGCGGTGCACAAGCGCTCCGGGAAGATCGCCCTGCCAGTGGTGCCGGTCAAGCTGGCGGCGACTATCGTCACGCTGGTTGTCGGCGGCTCGGTCGGAAAGGAAGGCCCGAGCGCCCAGATCGGCGCCGGCCTGGCCTCCGCCTTTGCCGACCTGTTCCGCTTTGGCAATGCCGACCGCAAAAAGCTCGTAATTTGCGGCATCAGCGCCGGCTTTGCCTCTGTGTTCGGAACCCCCATCGCCGGATCCATCTTCGGCATCGAGGTTCTTTTCATCGGCGGCATGATGTACGAAGTACTGCTGCCCTCATTCATCGCCGGCATTATCAGTTTTGAGGTTTCTTCCCACCTGGGAGTATCATATTTTTACCATTCGATCAAGTTCGTTCCCACTTTCAGCAGTTCCTTCTTTTCCATGGTTGTGCTGGCCGGGATCTTTTTTGGCATCGTCTCCGTGATCATGATCGAGGGGCTGAACGCCGGCGAGAGGCTGGCGCACAAGCTGCATTTCTGGGCGCCCCTTAAAGGCCTTGCCGGCGGCGTGGCGCTGATTGTGCTCACGTTTGCTTTTTCCAAGCAGTTTCTGGGCCTGGGCCTGAACAGCATTGAGGGCACCCTGACCGGTCTGCAAATAGTCTGGTACGCGTTCCTGATCAAAATTATTTTCACCAGCATTACCCTGGCAATGGAAGGGAGCGGCGGGATTATCACGCCGATATTCTTTGTCGGAGCCACCGCCGGCAGCGCCTTCGGCCGGCTGATGGGGCTGGATCCGGCTTCGTTTGCGGCCATCGGCATTGTGGCTCTGGTGGCGGGAGCCGCCAACGCTCCCATCGCCGCCAGCATCCTTACGGTAGAGTTATTCGGACCGGCGATCGCTCCTTACGCCGCCATCGCCGCCGTGATCAGCTTCCTTATCTCCGGACACCGGAGCGTCTACCCGTCCCAGGTGCTGGCAATGAGCAAGTCGCCGTCGCTCGAAGTGGAGCAGGGTTGCGAGATTATCGACGCCCGGCCCACTTTCGCTCCCCGTGAGAAGAGCCTGATCGCCTTTTTCTATTATAAGGTCTGGCTGTTTCTCTGCCACATTGGCGGGCGCAAGAGCGAAGAGAAGCGGTAACCGGTTTGCAAACCCCCCGGAGTTGGTTAGATACTGGTAAATCGGATGCTGGATAAACCCGGCCTTATGCGGTAACTGGAAACCGGAAACTGAAAACCCTTTGTCATTCTGATTCAATATCTTTCCAACCGAGTTAGGAGTAGAGCATGACAAAATCAAGCATTAGCCTGGGGGAACCGGCACTTGAGTGCAAATACGGCGAGAATGGCTATCAGACTCCAGCGGCTCTTTATAGCGCCGGCACGGACGATCCACTGGCCCTGGACCGGTTCGAGGTAATTCAGGGGACCGTTCCCAGCTACAACAATCTCTGCGACCTGGACCGGCTGCTTCAGACAACCACGCATATAGCTGCCGGTTATCATGTCAACAATGGCAGCGCGCCCTTGATTGCCGTTGCCTGCAAGCATGGCAATCCGTGCGGCGCCGCCGTGGGAGACGACCCGGTAAAAGTAGCGCAGATGGCTCTGGAGGGCGACTTGCGGGCAGTGTTTGGCGGTCTGGTCATGCTTAGCTTTCCGGTTGACGAAGCAGTTGCGGAGACGCTGATGACCCACAAAATGGATGGCGGCCGCCGGCTGCTGGACGGCATCATCGCGCCCGGATTTAGCCACGAAGCAGCAGGCATGCTCAAACGCAAGGGAGACAAATGCCGCCTGATGGCAAACGAAGCGTTGGGCAGCCTTGACCGCGGCTCGCTTGACGCCTCCCGGCGGGTCAGGTATGTGCGGGGCGGCTTCCTGGCGCAGCCGAATTATACATTCGTACCCGACATGTCCTCGGTTGAGCGGATTGGCGATGTGGACGAGAGTCAGATAACGGACATGATCCTGGCCTGGGCGATCGGGTCTACATCAAATAGCAATACAGTTACCCTGGTTAGCGGCGGCATGCTAATCGGCAACGGCGTCGGTCAGCAGGACAGGGTCGGCGGATGCAAACTGGCGGTGCTCCGTGCCAGGGACGCCGGCCATAACACCGAAGCGGCGGTAGCCTACAGCGACAGTTTCTTTCCTTTTGTTGACGGGCCTGCAGAACTGGAAGCCGCCGGCGTCAAGGCGATCCTTGCCACCGGCGGCTCTATTCGCGACGAGGAAGTCAGGCAATTTTGCCGCGATAATGGGATTGCTCTGGTTCTCTACCCGGATTCAGAGGGACGGGGATTTTTCGGGCATTAGCGCCGTTTTCAGTCTTATAACCTTGGCCTCTCGTAAACGACGATAATCCGGCATTTGCGGTTGGCCCCGTCCGTTGTCAGGGTCGAGAGGGCTCCGGTTTTCAGTTCGGCAAACCAGCCCGCGACTCGGTTGATCAGTCCCACCGTTTTGTCGATTCCCAGCTTGACGTTGCTGGAAATCGAAATCAGGTTGTAACCTCCCCTTTGCATTGCCCGATGATCGTGTTCAAAATCACTTTCTCTTTCGTATATTTTGACTTGCTGTTTGTTCATGCTATCTAGGCGTCCCTTTTCCCGTTTTAAAGAAATTCGGCAAAGCTACCCGGAAAGACAAGGAAAGACAAGGATTATTTAGGAAAATCCAGGCAGAAGCCGCCGTCGCAAGCATTACGGCCGCGGTGCGAGAGCCAGAAACACCGCAAGCCGCCGTAGACTGCAAAGCAGTGGAACCAGTGCATCAGATGGATATTCCTTGACATTTTTTTCCAGCCGCGAGGCCGGCGTACCCAATGGCAGCCGGGCAACTACTCCCGCGACTTGCGCCACTTAATGGATCTTCAGTTCCATTGATGCAAGCTATTTATGCTGGGTTTTTTGCTGGGTATTTCACCCTTGCCAATTGTCACTTAATCGTCACACTCATGCGTGCAATACTCGCCACCGCCGTGGTGATGGTCATCGCCACCGCCGTAGTGATCGCCAAGCGCCACCGCGCTAAAAGCGAGCGTAACCGAGCACGCAAGCCACACACTTGCGATAATAGCAATCTTCCGCAAAATCCTTCACCTCCTTTTTTACTGACCGCCCGGAATGAATCTTTGCCGCAAGTTCATTCAGAGCACTTTGATATGAATTTAGCCGTCATGACGAGGTTGTTTTGTAAATAAATATGACTTAATAGATTTTATTAATTAGATAGTGTGCAGATAGTTAGATGATAGATAGATTGGTTGTGTATTTTTTCACAAATATTTATCCACCTAATCCCATGCTTCATGGCTCAACGATTATACACGAACCTAAAAATGTTTTCAATACCTTTTTGAAATAAATATGAATTTATATCATACTGATCATACAACTCGTTCAGGTCAAGTCCAAAATTTTCTGTAAATTCCTCTCGTCTCCAATAAGCTTAGCTCACCGCCACCAGATCGCGGGCGGAAGTAGCACTCTCGGCCACATGATCAGCAAGCTCTTCCATATTCAGATAGCGTTTAGATAGCGTTTGCCGCTGATCCATTCGCATGACTGCTCCGCGGCCAGAGCGCTCACGAGTCTCAGACATGACTCACGGTTGGGAAAGATCCTGATTACGCGGGTGCGGCGCTTGATCTCCTCGTTTAACCGTTCCAGTCCGTTGGTGGTCCTGAGCCGCTGCCGGTGTGATGACAGAAACGCCAGAAACACCGGGCACTTTTCGACGTGATCCTCGATGAGCTAGGCGGCTATCGGATATTTATGCTGCCAGCGCCCCGCTGCCGTTTCGGCGATCCTCATGGCGCTTTCGGTGTCGGGAGCCGTAAAGACCTCGTGCAGATCGCCGGCCAGCTCCTGGCGAACTGCTCGCTGAACCAGCCCGCAGGCGTTTTTGTTGCGCCAGGCCGCCAGCTCGGCGTCAAGCCAGCTGGTTAGCGCCCGAGACCTGGCTCTTGGAGAACGTGGTGCCGCAGAGCATCTCGGTGACCTTGGTCACCTTGCGGGTGGAGACGCTGTTTAGGTACATCTCCATCAGTCACAGTAGCAGTGCCTTCTCGCTGCGCTGGTAGCGGGCAAAGTGCGAGGTAGAGAATGTTCCCTCGCGGCCCTGGGGCACCAGCAGGTTGGCGTGCCCACACGGGTCCTGAGCATACGCGGCTTGTAGCCGTTTCTGCGGCCTCTCCTGTTTTTGCTGCGCTAATATGGCTCGGCGCCGACAAACTCGGCCATCTCCGTTTCTCCAGGATCTGCTGTATCACTGTTTCGGTCAGTTGCCGCAGGAAATCTGGATCATCGGTCAAGACCTCTTGCACCAGATCCATTTTGCCCTTACCGTTGTTTCTGGCCATCGTCTCTCACTTGATATTGGACTCGATCCCTAATATTTTGGAGAACGATGGCCACTCTTCCTTTAGCGGTCGTTGGAATTTACAGCAGTTTAAGGGCACGATCAAAAAACGCTACTACTTATTGACGAATAATACCAACAGGAATACGATGATATTATAACAGTTATGTTAACCTTATAGTCTAAAGGTGACTATCTTTATAAGCTTTTGTCCTTACTGTGGAAAAGAGCTGCCAGTAATCAGTGGGCGCTTCTGCGGCCATTGCGGGAAAGGGCTCATCGCTTCAGATAACGAAGCAGAAGAATCATCCAGGCCACAGGATTGCACCAGCGTTTCTGCCACAAAGGATGGATGGCATGGCCCGGTAAAAATGGACACTCAGCTAAGCCGCTTTTCCAAGATACCACATTTCCTCAAACTGTCTGGGGCTGACATAGCCCAGGTATGAATGAA
>JACWAM010000035.1 GCA_014874265.1 Thermoleophilia bacterium
AACAGACGGCCAAACCGGCCACTATGTGATTAAATTAGGTTGCCTTGCGTCGCTCCGCTCCGAGGGTGGCCGAATTGAGCGGATTGGGTGGCCGAAATGGCCGGAATGCGCAGTGGAATCGATTGCTTCAGAAGCTTGAGTGCTACAGAAGTTTTGTCTGCCCATTAGGGGTCAGACCTTGTCTGAGAAAATAATTCGCGGCCTCGGTGCGATTGGAGACGCCGAGCTTCTGGTAGACATTGGCCAGATGGAACCTGACGGTATTTACCGTAATAAACAGGTTCTCGGAAATCTGCGAATTGGATTTGCCTTCGGCCACCAGTTTTAACACTTCCAGCTCGCGCTCTGACAAGTCTGTGAGCGCGCGACGGTTTTCTTCGAGGTCGTTAATCGCCTTGTTTACCTCTTCGGGCAGGCTCTTCCTGCCCGTATAAATTTTGTCAAGCGCGGCGGCCGCATCTTTGGCTGCCGTCGTTTGCATGATGACACCGTCAACCCCGAAGTCAGAGACAAGTCTCACCACGTCGTTTTCTACCTCGCTGACAAATACCACCAGTTTGCAAGGGAGGTTCTTGTCTTTCACCATCCGCGGTAGCGCGAAATCGCTGGTGGTTGCCATTTTCAGATCAGAAAGAATGATATCGGGCCGAATATCGATCATGAATTCCAGGAGGCTGGCCGGGTCGGTAATCTCGGCAACGATGCTCATGGGAACCAGGGCGGCATCGTCTTTGGCGCTTAAAATCATTTGTTTCATGCCTGCCAGCAGCAGGGGGCTGAGCGAGCCAAGCATTACTCCGGCAGTGGGCTCGGCAATGTTTCCGGAGGACGATTTGTCCAAACTGGCTTCGCCCGCGCCGTCTGGCGTCTCCTCCTCAACAGATGCGGCCGGTACGGTTTCCCTTCTTTCACTGGCACTTCGCCGTGCGCTCGCGTCACGTCTTTCTTCCCTTGTTTGCTCCTTTTTCTTGGCTGCAGATGCTGGCCGTCCGGGGCCAAATGCCACCGGCCCGGCCGCTTGGGCAACGCCTTTCCCACCTGCTTTTGCCAGATAAACCGCGCTCCTTGCGCCCGCCAGCAGTACTGTGATGTCATCGCCGTCTTTCGGGAAGCTGGCAAAGCCAATACTTGCCGAGACCGTAGCGGCCTCGTCCACCAACTCGGCGGCAGAAACTATTTGCAGCCTCAGCCGGCCGGCGACAACGCTCGCGCCCTCCGGATTTGTCTCCGGCAACAACACCGCGAACTCATCCTCGCCGTGATGCCAGATGAAATCCTCCGCGCGGCAGCTCTTGCCGAGCGCCGACGCCACCGCGCCCAGTACCTGATCCCCAGCGCGGCGGCCGTGGAGACGGTTTATTTCCCCCAGGTCGTCCAGATCGATGTAAAGGACCGCCAGGACACGGCCGTGTCGCCGGGCCCGCGCCAGTTCCCTTCCCGCCAGGTCCAGGTACCAGGAACGAAGCCCTGGAGGATTGCCCGAATGCGCACCGTCGCCGGGAAGCAACAGGCTGTGGCTGCTGATGATGCTCGGAGGTGAAAACCGGTCCGTCACTCCGTCTCCGCTTTCCCGGATGGCCTCAAACCGGCAAAGGCCATCGCCGCGGGTCCAGCAACTGGTTTCCTCACTGGTAACCGGCAGCCCGGTAATACGCTCCATGGCGCCGTCTATGAGGCCGCGCTCGAGATCGCAACTACCGCCGAAATCCAGAGCCGCGCCCGAAATTCCCTTTGGCATGAGCGTGCAGATTATCCGGTCGGGATCCGTTTGCAGATCCAGGGCGCCGAGGCCCAGGTCCCGGAATAATGCAATCAGGCGGCCGGAATCGCTGAGACCTAGCCGAGCGGCCAGTTTTTTAGCACCGGAATAAGAGATGAATGCTTCAGGGAAGCCGGAAGATCGGGAGGCTAGCTGATGAAGCACACGGTAAAGGTGAAGTTGAGCCCCGACTTTCCTGGTTTCACCCGCTTCTGACAGGAAATCTTCAAATGAGACGTTGTCCACTTTGATCCGATCAGCAGTCGCAGCCACTGGTCACGGGGCAAGCGTCAAGACTCCCGTATCCGATCTCCTGTTTAAAAAAAAATATACCTAAGATCATTATCTTCCTTATACCCAAAATTCCCGCGATTACAGGCTATTTTACAACGGGTGCAGATATATTACAATCTTTTCTGGTTGTTGCCGCATTTCATCTGTGGTCCATCACTGCGAAGAAATAATGTCTTTACGGTGCTTGCTATCAGCCGAAGCTGGCGAAACATCGTTCCATTCCAACAGAGCATTGTCGTGCAGGATATAGGTGCTTCTTTGTTGAATATATATAACCCATCCAAATGTACGGGAAAATTTCATCATTACGCAAATATTGCTGTTTCCCGGCGTCTTCAAGCACATTTCATCTGTTCCCGGAAAAGGATTTACGTTCTTCATGCGTAATTATTCATATAAAAGCGGGGGCCTTTAATCGGGAGCGGCCGTGGCTGCTTTCCAAAACATCCTGGTAGGAGGAGACGTGGGCAGAAATCCGCTTCAAAAAACCTGGGTAGCAGTTCTCATTGGGGCTCTTGTGCTGTTGCCGGCATCGTTAATCCTGACGATGTCCGGCTGCGGCCAAAGCGGATCTTCCGCCACGAGCAGTTCCAAGGCGTTCGCTTACAGCGAGCTTGCCGATCCGTCAACTCTTGATCCGGCGCTGGTTAATGAAGGCGCCGGCGTCAACATCGATCGCTATGTCTTCGAGGGGCTGGTCAGCTACGATCCCCATACGGGGGAGGCCAAACCCGCAGTCGCCAGCAGCTGGGATGTAAACAGTGATGCGACGGAGTTTACATTTCATCTAAATAAGGGCTTTAAGTTTAGCGATGGCCAGGAAGTCACCGCGGCTGATTTTATCTATGCCTGGACCCGTGCGCTGGAACCGGCCACGGCATCACCGACGGCGCCCGAGGTTTTGGGACAGATCAAGGGAGCCGAGGATCTGGCGCAGGGCAAGGCAAAAACGCTCGCCGGTGTTTCGGCTCCCGATAAATATACTCTGAAGGTGACCCTGGTAAGCCCGATGTCGGAATTTCCGGCGATGCTTGGCCATCCTGTCGCCTCGCCCGTGCCACAGAAAGAGGTTGAGCGCGCCGGTTCCAGGTTCCCTGAGGCCCCGGTCGGCGACGGACCGTTCGTTGTCAAAGAGTGGCAGCACAACGATCATGTCCTTCTGGAAAAGAACCCGCAGTATGCCGGCACCAGAAAGCCGAAGGTGGACAAGGTCACCGTGAAGATCATTCCCAGCGCGACAACTGCTGTAGCGGAACTGAAAGCGGGAAACATCGATGCCATCAAAGATGTTGATCCCGGTCAAGCAGTTTCGCTAAAAAATGACAGCAAGGTAAAATACATCCAGGTAAATGCCGGTACAGTCGAGCTGATTGGTTTTGATGTTAAGAAATCTCCCTTTGACAATGCAAAACTGCGTCAGGCGATTTCCTTGTTGATCGACCGCAAGACAATCGCCGACAAGGTCATCCAGGGACAGTCATATCCGGCGGACGGGTTTATCCCTACCTCTGTTTTTGGGTACCAGGGAGGCGTTCTCACGGGCTTTGATGCTTCCAAGGGCGCCGCGATGCTGGCCAGCGCCGGCTATCGCGGCGGCAAGAGGGTGCCGCCTCTGACGCTCTCATATCCTTCACAAGGAGCCAACACCGCCCTCATCGTTCAGGCGGTTCAGTCAGAGCTCAAGTCCGCCGGCATTCAGGTAAATCTGCAGCAGATGGACATGAACTCTTTCATGGAAGCAATGCAGAGCGGCAAACTGGGAATGTTTGTGGTTTCGTGGCAGTCAGACTACCCGGGAATCGGTGGTTTCCTCCAGCCGTTGTTTGATTCGGCAGACATCGGCGGCAATGATGTCTTCAATTATAGTAATCCTGATGTTGACAAACTGATTCAGAAGGCAATGGCGACCACGAATGCCGCTCAGCGTAACAAGATCTTTACCGATGCCGAAAAACAAATTGTTTCTGATATGCCGGCGATTCCGGTCGTCTTCGGTAAAGACGCTCTTGTTTACGCCCCCCGGGTGACTAGCTTCGTTTATACGCCGATGGGAGACATCGCGCTGGATCAGGTTAACGTGTCTGATTAGCATGCACCGCAGCGCGGGAGCAGCCACAACGCTGCTTCCGCCCCGGCAAAAGGACCAGGATGCCAACTTTACGTTTTTTTCTCAGCCGGTTCGCGCAGATGCTTCTGGTCCTGCTGGGTATGGTTACGATCCTGTTTGTGGTCATCTACCTGCTCGTGCCCGGTGACGCCGCCCAGGTTATGCTTGGGAGCAAGGCAACGCCGCAGGCGCTGGCAAATCTCCGCCACGACCTCGGCCTGGACCGGCCGCTGTGGGTGCAATACGGCCGCTATTTATGGCGCCTTGTCCATTTTGACCTGGGAACCTCTTATAGCTTGAGGCAGGATGTTGCCAGCGCCATCATGGAATACCTGCCGGCCACGGCTTATCTCGCTGGAGCCGCCTTGATGATCGAGGCTGTTTTTGGCATTGGCTGGGGCATGGTCATGTCCCTGAAGCGGTCACGCCGGCTGGAGGCTCTGTCCGCGGTTTCCGGAGCCTTCCTGCTGGCTATTCCTGTTTTCTTTCTTGCATTGCTGCTTCAGTATATATTTGCCAGCAGGTTGGGTGTGCTGCCGATCTCTGGTCTCGGAGGCTGGAACCCGCTAAACCTGATTCTGCCGGCAACGGCTTTGGCGGCGGCACAGGCTGTGATAATCACGGTGGTGACAAGAACTTCGCTGCGTGAAGAGATGGCCAAACCTTATATTCTCGCTGCCCGGGCCCGAGGCCTTACCCGCAGCCAGGCGATGTGGCGCCACGCGGCGCGCAACGCGCTCGGCCCGGTAGCAACGCTGTTGGCGATTGACCTGGGTTCTCTTTTGGGAGGAGCTATGATTACGGAGATTATATTTTCCTGGCCGGGTGTGGGGCGGATGACATATTTTGCCATCAGGGAAAGGGATGTGCCGCTGGTGATCGGCGCTGTCCTCGTTCTGGTTACCATTTTTGTGGTAGTAAATTCACTTGTTGATATCTTTTACGGAATCATGGATCCTCGTCAAAAGGCAGGAGAGCGCGCGGTTGGCTAAAACCTCATTTTCACTTGCCGGGGATAGCCGGCAGTCTAAATCTGTGGGCATTGGCTTGCCTGTCAATGCCATCCGGGGCCGCCTGGAAAATCGCAAATATAGCGTCGTTCTCGGCGCTGTTGCATGTTTTGTGATGATTCTGGCTCTACTGGTGCCGCTGCTGCCTTTGCAGGACCCCGTCGCAATGGATTTGAACCACAGCCTGGCAGCTCCATCAACTACTCATTGGCTGGGTACCGACCTCCTCGGTCATGATGAGCTTTCCCGTGTTTTATGGGCTTCACGCACCTCGCTTGCCGTCGGTATCGTCGCCACGGCCCTGGCCGTCGCCTGCGGTATCATGGTTGGAGGCCTGGCCGGATACGGGGGACGTCTAGCGGATGCCACCGCCATGCGGACCGCTGATATTTTCCTGTCGTTTCCATTTGTGCTGGGCGCGATTGCGATTATGGCAATTTTTGGGCCGGGCCGCAGAAATGTATTTCTTGCCATTGCTTTCTTTGGCTGGCCCGTGATTGCCAGAGTTTTCCGCGCGTCGGTTCTTTCCGTAAAGCAGCAGCCGTTTGTTCTGGCTGCGGAAGCTCTGGGCGCTTCCAGGCAAAGAGTGTTTCTGAGGCACGTTCTGCCCAACGCGGCCGGTCCTTTGATTTCATACTCGTCGTTGCTGGTTGCGGCGGCGATAACGGCGGAAGCAGGCCTGAGTTATATCGGTCTGGGAGTCCAGCCGCCGGAGGCAAGCTGGGGGTTGATGCTGGCTGATTCCGCCGGCCAGTTTGAGCAGGCGCCCTGGCTTTTGATTGTCCCCGGAGTTGCCCTGACGTTAACCGTGCTAATTTTCATATTAATCGGAGCATCGGCGGGAAAATCAATGGCCATCGCCAGCAGATCTTCAAAGCGAAAATATAATCCGTGAGTGAGCCGCTGCTTAAAGTCGAGGATCTATGCGTCAAATACCGGGGCGCTGATTCAGCAGCCGTTTCACGCGTCGGCTTTTCGCTTGACGCCGGCGCGACCCTGGGGGTTATCGGCGAATCCGGAGCCGGCAAATCAACGCTGGCGCTGGCGCTGATGGGCTTGCTGGACAAAGAAAAGGCAGAGGTTTCGGGGAACACACTATTGAGGGGACGGCCACTGTTCACGCTGAGCGAAAAGGAGTTTAGCCGGATCCGGGGGCGCCGGGTCGCCATGATCTTTCAGGATCCGATCGGCTCACTTGACTCGACGCTCAGAATTGATGCTCAGGTTGCCGAGGCCATTCGCATTCATTCGGATCCGGGAAAAGACGTAGCAATCAGGCAGGCGCGGTTACATCTGGCGCAAGTGGGGATCGGGCCGGACATTCTCAAAGCGGCTCCGTATCCCCATCAGCTAAGCGGCGGCCTTTGCCAGCGGGTAATGATAGCCATTGCCCTAGCGGCCGGTCCGGAGTTACTGATCGCAGATGAACCGACTAGTTCACTTGACACGATTCTACAATTACAAATAATTAAATTGATAAAACACGAACAGCTGCGATTTGGATTGTCTCTGCTTTTCGTATCTCACGATCTGGCGCTTGTATCGAGAATAGCAGATCAAATCATGGTGATGTACCGAGGTAAGCAGGTCGAACTGGGGAGCACGGATGCAGTGATCACCGCCCCCGAGCATCCGTATACCCGTGAGCTGCTGGATGCCTGGCAAGCCGGCCGGCCCAAAGAGGGCGCTCAGGTTGGCCCTGCTTGAGATGAGAGAAGTAAGCAAGGTTTACTCGAAGCCGCAAGGATTCTGGTCTTTCCGCGGACGATCCCGGCAGCACCGGAAATTTATCGAGGCCGTTGTTTCCGTCGACCTCAAGGTTGACAAAGGTGAAGCGGTCGGGTTTGCCGGCGAGAGCGGGGCCGGAAAATCGACCCTGGCGGCACTAGCGGCAGGCCTGACGCGGCCGTCAGCAGGCCGGGTCGTCATTGACAGTCTCGATGAGAGAGGCGGGCGGCGGCAGCGACTCCGGCGCGCCCGGCAGGTCCAGCTCGTCTGGCAGGACACGCGAGGATCTTTTGATCCACGGATGAAAATTGGCACAGGTGTAGGGGAGCCGCTAAGAATCCACGGGATCGCTTCCGGTAAGTCGTTTGATAAAAAAATTAATCTCTTGCTGGAAGAGGTCGGGCTGGCGTCGAGTCAACGGGAGCGATACCCGCATGAGCTAAGCGGCGGGCAACTGCAGCGCGCTGTTATTGCCAGAGCGCTGGCTCTGAACCCCAGGCTGCTTATCTGTGACGAACCGGCTTCATCGTTGGATGCCAAACACAAGCTGCGAATTGCCGAGCTGTTGTCGCGGTTACGGCGCGACCGCGGACTGGCTCTGATGGTCATCGCTCACGATCTTGCCTTAATACGAATGTCAACTCAAATAATTAATGTGATGTATAAAGGCCACATTGTTGAATCCGGGCTGACAAAAGATGTTCTTGCCGATCCAGGACATCCATACACGAAGCTGCTGGTAAGGGCCGATCCTGCCTCGCCGTCATGGGACATGGAGTTTTTTGGTGATACGGCGGCTCTCGCGGCAGGGGTGGCGCCGGGCGGGTGTGTCTTTACCGGTGGCTGCCCGGAGCGCGAATCCGCTTGCCAAGAGGTTGAGCCGAAGCTGATCTCCGTCGGCGCCGGCCGCCGCATTGCCTGCCTGCGAAAATCGACTTTTCCGCAGCCAGAGCAGCTGCAATAGATTCTTAAAGCCCGAGGTAATCCAATACCGGGTCAAGCCGCCGCCGGGCCTCCATTGCCGCCGTGCCGAGCAGCCGCAGTTTGTCCAGTCTGGCCAGGAGAACGGCTGCTCGCCACTCAAGGAAATTTGCCTTGGGCGGCAGCCCCTGCGCCCTTGTCTGCGCTCCGTGTGCTTCTTCCATCAGATGGAAAACACGCGACTGGATTCCCGCCCTCACGCTTTTGACAGTCTTCAGTAAACGTAGCGCCTTGCGACCCGCCGTGATTCCGGCGCCGATGAGAAATACAATTGCCGCTGCGACCGCGATTATTTCAATAAGCAACATGGTGACAAATAATGATAAAGAACTGGCTTTAAACAATTGCCATTCTGGGCACGCACTTACGAATGGTAGAATCCCGCAGCCCTCATGAATGTTTATATTACACCGCGAGGCGGAAATAAAACTACTGATGGGCTCCTGGCGCTCTCAGGGGATACCGGCGTGCTCCGGCGTAATCGGAATCGAACGTCAGCTGAGAGATCCTCACCACTTCGCCAAAATCAGGGGCTTCGATGAATTCGCTTTTACCGATGTAAAGGCCGACATGATGCGGATTTCCCGGACCCCAGAAGACGAGATCTCCAGGCTGCAACTGGTCTTGTGAAACGGGGACGCCTAACTGGAACTGCATCGCGGCGTTGTGGGGCAGGTCAACGCCAAATTGGGCAAAGACATATTTTGTCAGGCCCGAGCAGTCAAATCCTTGCGGGCTTTCTCCGCCCCAAACGTATGGAACGCCAAGATATTGCATCGCCGTCGCGACTACCTGCGCCTGCAGCTGGTTGCTGATTTGAAGCGACCTGAGCGTTGATGCGTATTCCGCCTGCAGCTGAGCTTGTTCAGCCTGCTCGCGCGCTGCTTCCTGCTGGATGATCTGCCGCACCTGTGAGTTGATGCTGTCCAGGACCGACTGCCGCTTGGCAATTCTTGCGGTGATATCATTTTCCTGGTCATTCAGCTGCCGCTCCAGCTGAAGTTTTTGTGAGCGCTCGCGGTCGATGCCATTGGTAACTTCCTCGATCTGATCGGCGCTGGCTTTGAAATCCTGTTCAACTTTGTGGTCCTGTTCATTAATCTTATCTATGTAAAGAGTCTGATCAATAAAATCACTGATGCTGTTACTGTTTAGCAGAATGTTCATCACATTGATATTGCCAGCCTTATACATTGCGCTCAAGCGAGCATCAATGATGGATTCTTCCTGAGCGTGGCGAGCCCGGGCGTCGTCAAGACGCGCCCTGCTGTCATCCAGCTGCATTGTCAACTGATCAAGCGTTGTTTGTGAAGCATCGTGTTTCTCGACAGCAATCTCTAGATCGCGGTCCATGGCGGCAATCTGCGCCTGAACGGCGCTTGCCTGTCTTTGCAGGCCCTGAACCTGACTGGAAGCCGCTGCTCCCAGGGTAACGTTGCCGGAATCGCCGGGATCGGCCAGGACTGCGCCGGCCGGTACCGCGCTCATAAGAAGGAATCCCGCCAAAACTAGCGACAGGCGGCTGCAGGGAAACGCTTTCCAGTGTCTGAAAGAGAAAAACATGGCTTTAGGCACCCTATCGGAAGGCACGGAAATCCCTAAAGGCAAACGGCAATCTTTAAGCACATCATTTTTCGGATGGAATGTTCCAGATCGGGAATTACGGGTATTCTCTTTGTGATATAATTACGGCGGCGACGCGGGGTGGAGCAGTCTGGTAGCTCGTCGGGCTCATAACCCGAAGGTCGCAGGTTCAAATCCTGCCCCCGCTACCAAACCCCCTTTTTCATGGACTTTTTTGTTTTCTTGGCTGGCTTCGCGCTACTATATGCGGACGGGCTCCTAAAAGCCATATCAGGGGCCGCGGATTAACCTTTCCTTAATCTTTCCGGCTGCCAACGCTAGAACCTGATTCCCGCCATCTCATTGAAGCTGTTCCTGTAGATCACCCGCTGCGTCACGTACAGCGGCTGACCGCTCGTCGATACCAGCCGGACCGGCCCGCCGATGGCGTTTGGATAGCCCAGCGGAACTCCGGCGCCGGCCGGGATCGTCACGCCTTGCTGCTTTAAAGCGCCATTAATATACACGTCCACGCTGGCGTCGCCTTGCCCGGTGTTGGTTACCATGATCCAGTTGCCGACCATCGAGTCTGCAGCAGTCCAGTCATACCAGGTAAACCACAGATCGGTACCGGCGTCAGCGGCGGTCAAGCCTTCTACTTCTTCGAAGCTATTTTTGTATAGGGAACGCTGGCTTACGATCAGCTTCTTGCCATTTGTCGACACAACCCGCACCGGACCGCCCTGCACTCCCGGAAAGATCGGAGTGATCCGTCCGCCCGCGGGCACGGTGAAGAAATCATTGGCGGGATGTGACGGATCGTGCATCTCCTGGTTGCCAATATAGACATTGACAGTGGCGTCACCGGTATCCTGGTTTCCAATCAGGATCCAGTCCCCCGCCATGGAGCCGGTGCAGTCGTACCAGGGAAAGGTATAATCTGTAGTCAACTTGCTCTCCGGCACTCCCAGGTGCTCGCTGAAGGAATCCCGGTAAATGACGCGTTGACTGACGATCAGTGGCTGGGAGTTGAGGCTCGTAACTCTCACTGGACCGTCCGCTAGATTCGGATAAGAGGGAGTGATAATGCCGCCCGGGGGGACCGTGTAGGATCTCTTTGTCGCGCCGCCGATATCGACCTCGATGCTGGCATCGCCGGAACCCATATTGGCGATCATGATCCAGTCTCCGGTCATGCCGTCGCCGGCCCTGGAATCGTACCAGGTGAAGTAATATGTCGTCGCCAGATCGGTGTCTTTGACTGCCGGAATCTCGTTGAAGGAATCACCGTAAAGGGTTCTTTCGCTGGCGATTAGCGGCTGCGTCGTTTGCACCGCGACGGGGCCGCCAATGACCTCCGGGAACCAGGGAGTCTGTGCCGCCGCCCCCGGGATCATACTGGCGTCGGCATAGGTGGTGGGGCCGATCAGAATCGACGCTCTGGCCGTCGCCGATCCGGTGGAGGGATTGGCCATCAGCACCCAGTTTGTCAACCCGGGGCTCTGCTGATCGTACCAGGTAAAATAATACCGGTGAGCCGGAGTGTAATTGTCGACTGTTACCTGCTTGCTGGCCGTAGCTGTAAGACCGGCGCTGTCATGGGCGACTGCCGTAAAGGTGTGCTGGCTGCCGTTGAGCTGACCCGTTGTGTCCCAGGTGTAACGGTAGGGAGGCGCCGTTTCCGCAGCCACCTGAACGTTGTCGATATAAAGGTCAACGTCCATTACCACCACATCGTCGGAAGCGGCCACGCCAAACGCTGGCTTGCCGCTTACCAGCGTTCCCCCGGGATAAGTAATGGCGACCGACGGTGGTGTCACATCTTCGGAAACTCCGCCGAAATCGGTGGTCCAGTACCAGTGGTAATATGACGCCGGGTTGTAGTAACGGCTGATCCCGATTGCATGATAATTGGCGCTGAGCATGTTGGCATTGTGCTCGGGCGAATTCTTCCAGGCAGTGAAGACGTCCTGGGCGCTGTAATCGCCGGTAGCCGTGTAGCCGGCGGCGATGTTCTCCCCCAGCCAGGTGTTGTAGCCATAACCCGCGGCGCGGATGCGGTCCCAGGGGCTGCTGCCGTTAGATCCCGTATGGCTAAAAAAGTTGTTGATTGCCATGTCGGCCGAATGACCGAAGGCCGCGTTCGATAGCTTGGTGTCCAGGGTCAGCGGCGCCAGTCCGCTTTGCTGGCGGTAATTGTTGATGAGCCCCAGGAAGGCCAACTCCTGATCGTCGTAAGCGAACGCCACGGGGGCGAGCATCAAGACCACCATAAGGCACAGGGCGGCGACCGCGCCCAGAAGCGCCAGCCCGCGGCCGTTGCGCCTGCCGCTCTTCTTCATTGCGACACTATCCATACGGAATCAATTCGAAAAAAGGATGGCAAATCGGAATTTTCCTGCTTAATTATTACATCGGAAACGGGAATGTTCCTGTGAATCGTCGCGCCGCTTGGGGAGAGCAGGATCAATGGGTGATTCTGAATTACCCGACGGACAGAGTTTGCAATATCCCTTAAGGGCGCCTCTAACAATTTGATGCAACACTCGGGTTTCAGTTGACAGAAGATGTTTATCTACTTGACTTGCAGCTTTTGTTCTATTTTCCGTGATCAACCGCGGCTTTCCGGCCCCAACCTCTGATTTACGCTGTTTTTAGGCGCAGAAGTTGCGTATAGCGGCACATGTTGTACACCAGATTGCGCATGCCGATCTTGTGGCTGGCCCGCTGAAGCCCCACGCACCGGATTAGTTTGCCGCCCATGCTGGTGGCCTGGAAGCCGAAGACGTGT
>JACWAM010000036.1 GCA_014874265.1 Thermoleophilia bacterium
GTCCATGGCAGGAAATAGAACTTAAAGCGGTAAGTCAAGTAGATAAACATCTTCTGTCAACTGAAACCCGAGTGTTGCATCAAATTATTAGAGGTGCCCTTAAGTCGCTGCATCAAATAACATCTCTTAGCACCTTTGGATTGTTCCCGGCCAGACCCTAAAAAGAGGATATGGCTGTTCTTCCCCAAATTGTTCATGAAAAAGCGCGCGAGCCGGGGCTCATTGACTTTTTCCGTCTATATTTTGTTATAATTTCTCCGGACTAGCGAGGGGTTCTTCGATTGAGGTGTTTTAGGGCGCACCCATCTTTTTGTTTCTTCAGCGTCGTCTTACGATGCCGTTTTTCCCTCCGGCAACACCTGCCGGCTTTACCAGGCACCTATTAACTACAGAATATGTCCGCTTTATTCAATTTGAAGAAAGGAGAACAAATGAGTGGACACAGAAGGGTCAGAGGATTGTTGCTGGGGGCAGCAGTCCTGCTGATATTTGCGGGATTCCTGGCCATCGCAAGCGGTTGCGGCAGCACGTCATCGACAACTCCGCCGGCCACTACCGCCGTTCAGCAAACAGCTTTCGACAAGATCGCAAGTTTTATGAACAGTTTCATGAATTCCCAAACCGACCAGCAAACTATCTCTGCCACTGGTCTTAACAAGCTTCTGACAACCAGCAAGCCGGGCGACGCTCCCCTGGTGCTTGATGTCCGCAGCGCCAAAGACTACTCGACGGCGTCAGCCTCATCCCCGGGCCACATTCCCGGGGCAATCAACATCCCTTACAAGACCATGGCCGACGCCGCCAGCATAGCTACCCTCAAATCGGCGTTGGCCAAGCAAACCGACAAGACGATCGTGGATCATTGCTACACGGCGCACACGCAAAGCATCGCCACCCCTGTCCTCGTCTACCTGGCCCAAACCGGCCAGCTGGGAACGCCGGCCCCCAAGGTCCAGGGGCTGGATTTTGGCATGCTCGGCTACAACACAGTTGAGACGCCTCCCTCTTATAATAATATGTTCCCGCTCGAGAAGACGACGAATGTTCCCACGGGGACTTTCCCGCTGCCGAGCATCACTGGAGATCTGATCTCGCAGGCGCAGCAGGTTCTGCCCAATATGCCTGGCCGGCTGAATGTGTCAAGTGACCAGACGATCAACAAGAAACCGGAATCAAGCTACACTATCATCGACATTCGCAGCGCCACGGAATACGACCAGGGTCATCTTCCGGGCGCCATCAACCTGCCTTATCAGGATCTGTTCAAGAAGGTTGGCGGTACTTATCCAAGCCTGGCCAAAATCGACCGTTCCAAGCAAATCCTGGTAGTGGGCAACCGGCACGACGTAGAGGAATTTGTGGCGGTCGGACTCAATCTGCTCGGCATCAGCCAGCAGAATTCCAATACCGGCGCCCTCGGCTTCGGCATTGCCACCTGGAACAACACGGTTGGGGTCAAGTTCACCTCGTCCGACAAAAACTCGTTACCGACGGTTACCGGCACGGCTCCCGGCAAGTCTCCCGGAAGCCCTGCAAGCTAGTAAAATCAGATTGCTATCTGATTGACCTCATGGGGCGCGCCCGTTCGGGCGCGCCCCGCTCCAATGCCTGTGGGAAGCCCTCATCAAGAAAATCCCGGGAAAAAATATTCTTGCAGGAAAAAATCAAACGATAGAAAAAGTAATAGCGTTCAATTGCACCGTTCAATATGTGTGCCACAAGCAAGGAGATTTTGATGGATGACATTATCGTAACCACAATGAACGATCTGCCGGGATACGAAATCGTTGAGGTGCAGGGCGAGATTTTCGGCCTGGTAACGCGCGCCAGAAATGCCTTTTCAAACATCGGCGCCAGTTTCAGAACGGTCGTGGGCGGCGAGGCCAAGGGTTATACCAAACTGCTCAGCGACAGCCGGGACCAAGCCGTGGACCGCCTGCGGGAAGCAGCCGCCGCCAGGGGCGCCAATGCCGTCATCGCGATGCGATTTGACTGCAACGAGATCGCCAACCTGATCAGCGAGGTCGCCGCCTACGGCACCGCCGTCACTGTCGAGAAAAAATAAAGCCGGCTCCAGAACTTTTTTTCAAATAACCGCCTGAGGCGGACTGCTTAATCGGCTCCACCGGTTAAACAGTCGCTTCTGTCTCTTTTTTCCCCGGTTTGACAAACCACTAGGCCTTCCCTATATTTAGTTAGGCGCCTAACTAAATTTGGCGCCGGATTTTCGTGAATCTTTCTGAAAATAATTTCATTAAAAACATCAAGCAGCTATACCTGCTAATAAATCACCATATCGATGACGAACTGCAGGCCTATGGCCTGGCCAGGAGCCAGTTTCAGGTCCTCTATTTTGTTTACCGGGGAGGCAAGTTAACTCAGAAAGATTTACAGGAGATTATGCAGGTAAAGGCAGCCACCCTTACCGGCATTATTGACTCGCTGACCCGGAAGGGGCTAATCGAGCGAACGGAAAACAAGCAGGACAAGCGGTCGAATATCCTGCGCCTCACACAAAAGGGGCGGCGGCTGGGTGAAAAGATTCCTGCTTTGCACAGCGTCATCGAACAGCGGCTGTTTCAGAATTTTTCCGCAGCTGAGAAGAAAACGATGGTGAGATTAACCGGGCAAATGATTGACAATTTACAGGAGTAAAGAGACTAGATGAGCGCCAAAAATACCGCTATCCACCGCTGGTTCGATTACAAGTGGATTGCGCTTTCAAATGTGACCCTCGCCGTGCTGCTGGCAACGCTGGATATTTCCATCACCTTGATCGCGATGCCGGACATCTTTCGCGGCATCAATCTTGATCCGTTGGTGCCGGCCAACAGCTTTTACCTGCTATGGATGATCCTGGGCTACATGGTTGTCGGCAGCGTCCTCATCGTCAGCCTCGGCCGGCTGGGTGATATCTACGGCCGGGTAAAGATTTACAATATGGGCTTTGCCATCTACACTGCCGCCTCGCTGTTGCTCGCCATTGACTGGATGACCGGAGCCGCCGGCGCCACTTACCTGATCGTCCTGCGGATCGTGCAGGGCGTGGGCGGGGCCTGCCTGATGGCCAATTCCGCGGCGATCATCACCGATGCTTTTCCCAAGAACCAGCGCGGCATGGCGCTTGGAATCAATAACATCGTCGGCATCAGCGGCATGTTCATCGGCCTGGTGCTGGGCGGCCTGCTGGCGGCGGTTAACTGGCGTCTGGTTTTCCTGATCTCGGTGCCGGTCGGACTTTTGGGAACAGTCTGGGCTTACATGATGTTAAAGGAGCTTGGAGTCTCGAAACGAGCAAAAATCGACTGGTTAGGCAATGGCACCTTTGCGGTCGGACTCGTCAGCCTGATGGTGGCCGTCACCTACGGCATCCAACCTTATGGCAGCCACGCAACCGGCTGGACCAGCCCGCTGGTAATGACGCTGCTAGCGGTTGGCGTTGTCTTTCTGATCGTCTTTGCCATCATCGAGCAAAAAGTTGAGAATCCAATGTTTCACCTGCCGTTGTTCAGGATCCGCGCCTTTACCTTTGGGACCATGTCAACTTTTCTGGCGGCTATAGCCCGTGGCGGGTTGATGTTCATGCTAATCATCTGGTTGCAGGGGATCTGGCTGCCGGAACATGGCTACGACTTTGCCCAGACGCCCCTCTGGGCCGGAATTTACATGCTGCCACTCACTTTGGGTTTTCTGGTGGCCGGCCCGACGTCCGGGTTCCTTTCCGATCGTTTTGGCGCCCGGCCGTTTGCGTCCGGCGGCATGATCGGCGCTGCCCTGAGCTTCCTGTTTCTGCTAATGCTGCCGATAAACTTTTCCTTCCCCCTGTTCGCGGCGGTGTTATTCATCAACGGGCTCTCCATGGGAATGTTTGCCTCGCCCAACCAGGCGGGTGTTATGAACAGCCTGCCGATGGCCCACCGCGGCGCCGGCGGCGGCATGAACCTGACGTTTCAGAACTCGGCCCAGGTCCTGTCGATTGGAATTTTCTTTACCTTGATGATCGCCGGCCTCTCAAGCACGCTGCCTCATGCGATAAGCGGCGGCCTCATGTCTCAGGGGGTACCGGCCGCCGTGGCCAGCCATGCAGGCCAGCTGCCGCCGGTGGCCATTCTGTTCGCGGCGTTTCTTGGCTACAACCCGGTCAAGCATCTGCTGGGGCCACACGTGCTGGGGACAATCAGCGCCCACGGCCAGGCTATTCTCACCGGCCGTTCGTTTTTTCCCAACCTGATCGCGGCGCCGTTTAAGAGCGGCCTGCACGAAGCGTTTTTGTTTGCCATCCTGGCCTGCATCGTGGCCGCGGCCGCCTCCCTGATGCGTGGAGGCCACTTTCACTATCAGGAAGAACATGATGGGCATGAAGCTCAGGCGGGAGTCGCTCCGCCGGCCGAAGCTACACAGGGAAGCTTTGTTGATTAGACGTCGTTTAACTTGAAGCGGAAGATGGGTCAAGTACCAAATTATGGCATGCCCCAGGAGGAGCCTTTGCCAAAACGCTCCACCATAAATCCTGTTCAGTGCCATGTTCCAGCACTTCCTCCTCTGAAAAGGAAAAGCGGTATTCTTCGCAATAGGCCATGATCAGCTTGTAGGCGGCATTGATTCTTGCTGACATTTCCTTGCAAGTCTGCGGAGTTTTCTTGCATTTGTCAGGATGCCACTTCCGAATCAGCTTCCGGTAACTTGCCTTTATTTCATCCATCGACGCCCGCTCGGGCAATTCAAGCAGTATCCTGGCCGCGGTAATTTCATCATAATTGCTCACGTTTGGGCCTTCTCACCTGATTTCTTCCATGGAGATTTTTATCGAAGAATGGATCGCGGCGGTATTATGACGAAAGTCGTGTCGAGCCACATAATGTCCCCTTCGCCGCCTTCGTAAATTACCACAGTGTGAGAACCGGGCGCTCGCAATCGCCAACCTGATCTTCATTTTTCCACCTCTTCGAGAAATTATTACAAAACCAACTGTACGTTTTAAACATGCTGAATATTATCTGACTTAATCTATTCAGTCAACCACTCAACAACATGATGAATACCGAAGATCATTATCCTGACGAAATACCATACCTCGGGCTGTGGGATAAATTTCCATGGTTTTCTTGCCGGTTCAAATCATTTCAGCTTTCGTCCACTTATCCATAAAAAAATGCCTTGGCAAAGGCATTGTTAAGAACACAAATGTTGGTCGAGCTGTTCGGACGTTATCTGAACAGCGATGCTTCTATTTTACAGCAGGTCGCAGGGTTTGCGAAGAAGATTCCTGAAGAATAGATTGCTAATACCTCAACGAGCTTTTTCTCTCCTCAAGTTCCTTTTTTACTTTTTTAAGCAATTTAAAGTTTTTGACGATTTTCTGTACCTTATCTCTGGTTCTATCATCCTCGGCAAATTTAATCGCATGGGACGGACAGAGATTAGCAC
>JACWAM010000037.1 GCA_014874265.1 Thermoleophilia bacterium
ACTTATACATTCAAACACCTCCGTTAGAGTATTAAAAATAACTCTTAGGAGAGTGTCCAGGGAAACCGGGCCAGGTCACTTTGCGTCTTCTGCATCCGTCGTTGGCTAAACGAATATGACTCCAGCTTTAACCTATGAGCCGCCGAGTCGACTTACAAGATTAGATCAGGCGGAAACTTTTTTTACCGCTTATCCTTTTCCAGAGAAAACGCTTGCCAGCATTTCAAATCCGTGAAATGATATCTTCACACTGTCCGTAATATAGCGAACTAATTATGAGCGTCAAACAAATATTTGGTAAGAAGGTAAGACAGGCTCGGCTTGATCGAGGACTCAAGCAGAGCGATATCGGCAAGGTGCTTGGCTATGAGTCCAGAAGCTATGTCTCCGACGTGGAGAACGGCTACTTCCTCCCCCAGCCCGACAAGCTAAAGAAATGGGCCAAGGCCCTGGGTATAACCCAGGAAGAGATGGACAGTTTGCTGGCGGACGCCAAGCTGGCAGATATGGGCCTCACTGATCCGGGCTTCACCATGATGTTCAAGGAAGTGCCGAACATGACCGCCGAGGAAAAGGAGTCTGTCATTAATGCCTATGAGGCGATTATTAAGGCCCGAGAGGCCAAAGGAAAGAAAAAATCATGAGATGTGTCATTTACTTACGAGTATCAACCAGAGAACAAGCCGAGGGCGGTTATTCTATTCCCGCTCAGCGAGAAGCCTGCATGAAGCTCATTCGCGAGAATGACTGGATGCTCGTTGATGAATACGCTGACAGGGGCGAATCGGCTAGATCGACTGCACGCCCCCAGCTTCAGGAAATGCTATCAAGGGTCAAGAAAAAGGATGTGGACGCGGTTATCGTCCACAAGATTGATAGGTTAGCACGTAATATGAACGATCATGTGGCCATCAAAGCCGTTCTGACGCGCTCCGGAGCTCAGCTGGTGTCAGTGGTTGAAAATATTGAGGACAGCGCCTCAGGGCACTTCGTGGAAGGTATCCATGCGTTAATGGCAGAGTTCTACTCCGCCAATCTATCAGCGGAAGTTAAAAAAGGACTCCTTCAAAAAGCTAAATCAGGCGGCATGGTCACAAGAGCCCCGGTGGGTTACAAGAATGTTAGAGACACAATCGAAGGTAAAAGCATCGCCAGGGTGATACAAGACGAGGAAATGGCTCCGCTGGTTCAGGAATGCTTCAAGCTTTACGGAACCGGCAATTATTCGCTTGCAGAGATTCAAAAGATCATGGCCAAGAAGGGCCTGAGAAACAATTTCTCCAAGAAACGGCCATATCCCGAGTTTTGCAAGTCCTCAATCGCCATGCTTCTGCAAAACAGGTTCTATGTCGGCGTAGTCAAATATCGAAATGTCGAGTATCCGGGATTGCATGAACCGCTGGTTGATTCCTCTCTCTTTCAAAGAGTCCAGCAGATGCTAAGAAGCAGGTATCAGGCAGGAGAAAGAAAGAGAAAGCATCCTCATTATCTCAAAGGCACCATCTACTGCGCTGAGTGCGGTTCAAGGCTTTCGTTCCTCCTTGCCAAAGGCAAGTATCCTTACTTCTACTGCCTGGGGCAGAAGAAGCATAACGGCTGCTCTCAGAAGTACATTGACGCAGGCTGGCTGGAAAAGAAAATCGAGGACCTCTACAAAGATATTCAGCTGCCGCCTGAGACGGTCAAAGACCTCAGAAAGATCATGGAAACGGAAATCGTTAATCATCAGGCATCCTCAATACTACAGAGGAAACGGCTCATCAAAAAAATTGAGGACTTAAACGACAAGCGATACAAACTGGTTGAGGCATATTACGCCGGAGCAATCGCCATCGATATTCTAAAAGGTGAGCAGGAACGGCTAGTCAATGAAATCGGACTGGCAGAGGATCGGCTCAAAACCATTGACGGGAAACAGGGTAACGTTCAGGAACTCTTGGAACTGGCGATCAAGCTTGCCGGAAACTGCCACAAGGCTTACATGAAAGCGCAGGACGATAATCGTCGGCTATTGAATCAGTCATTCTTCAAGAAAATCCTGGTCGGAGACGGGCAGTTGCAAGAACTGCACTATACCGATCTCTTCCAAGACATTTTTTCGGGCGATGGTTTGAATAAGTCTAATCTGGTCGGGGTGGGCGGATTTGAACCGCCGGCCTCACGGTCCCGAACCGTGCGCTCTACCAGGCTGAGCCACACCCCGAAAAGCGGATGGCAGATTATGATGGTGGGTGGCGACAAAAGCCTTCCTTATTCATCCGCGAGCTATTTTAACACGAAACAAGATTCATAAAAGGGGCTTCGAACCCGAAACCCCTTCTAATTAAAGGCGATTGTGCAGTTAACTCGTCGCCATTGACTCAGGCGACGCCACTGATCAGCGACACGTCGAATCCCTCCTGCTGCGCCATCAGCTTGAAGTCATGGGGACTGCTGGCAACAAGGGCCGCATCCTGCAGCGTCACCAAACCATCGCGGTAGAGCTGCAGCAGTGACTGATCGAATGTCTGCATGCCGTAGTAATCCCCTTCCTTGATCGCATCCTGGATCTTGAATGTCTGTTTCGGATCGAGGACCAGGTCCCTGATTCTCTTCGTCATCACCATCAGCTCCAGCGCCGGCACCCGGCCTTTGCCGTCTGCCCGCTGCAACAACCTCTGCGATATGACGCCGCGCAATGAGCCGGCTAGCATGATTCTGACCTGCTGCTGTTGATGCAAGGGGAAGAAATCGATGATCCGGTTGATTGTCTCGCTGACATCAATCGTATGGAGCGTGCTCAGCACCATGTGACCTGTCTGCGCCGCCGTCAACGCCGTCCTGACTGTCTCCAGGTCACGCATTTCACCGATGAAGATGACATCCGGATCCTGACGGAGAACATAGCGAAGCGCTGTAGAGTAGCTTCTGGTGTCTATGCCAATCTCTCGCTGATTAATCAACGACTTCTTGTCCCGATGCAGAATTTCAATCGGGTCTTCAATCGTGACGATGTGCCGCCGGACATTGTCATTGATGGAATCTATCATTGCCGCGAGAGTAGTCGTCTTGCCGCTGCCGGTCGTCCCGGTGACAAGAACCATCCCCCTGGGCTCCAGCGCCATTTTTTTCAGCAGCGGCGGCAGATGCAATTCCTCGAAATTCGGGATCTTACCCACCACCTGCCGCATGGCTATGCTTATGCTGCCCCTCTGGCGAAAAATGTTTACGCGGAAACGGCCCACGCCGCTCAAGCCATAAGCAAAATCGATCTCGTTTTGCTCCGAAAAGATAGCAATCTGCTTGTCGCTCATCACCGATGCGGCGTATTCTTTCATGTCCTCCGGGGAAATCGACGCATCATCAAGCTCGTACAGTTCCCCGTCCACACGCATGATTGCCGGGCTACCGGCCTTCAGGTGCAGGTCCGAAGCCCCTTTCTGTACCATTGCCTGCAGCAGTTCATTCATCGCTTTCATTGGATTATCAGCCTCCTGCCTGTGTCCATCAACAACCTGTTTTTCTTTCTTCGGTTAGGGCCGAGGCATTCTTTAAGGGAAGGAGCCGACATCTGGAACTGAATTTTTTCTGGTGACGCCACTGCCAGTGTGTTAATCTATTTCACAGGCAGGTTAATTCAGTTGACGTTTTGATTATTTGCCACCGCGAAAATGAGGCGTCGTCTAATGGCAGGACAGCGGACTCTGGATCCGCCGGTGGAGGTTCGAATCCTCCCGCCTCAGCCATTTTCCGGTACCCTCTTTAATTTATTCCCAGCTTAATCAGGTTTTTTTACTGCCAGTACTCGTTTTAGATAATCACCCAGCCGGACCAGGATATAAGTCCCAAAGGCAAAACTCGTGACAAAGAAACTAACCGGATAAGGCAAGTAAAATGCAATGGTCAGGCCGCTCCAGGTAAACAGAAGCGCAAACAGCACGGAAAGCAGGATCGCGCGGGCGGGCCGCGCCGTCAACCGCTGGGCGATTGCCGGCGGCGTAACCAGCAAGGAAAAAATCAGCAGAACGCCGACGACCTGCGTCGCTTCTGATACAGCCAGCGCCAGCAGTACCATAAAAGCAACGGAAAGAAACCGGATGGGGACTCCCCTGGCCTCAGCTACTTCTTCGTCAATGGAAGCAAAAAGCAGCGGCCGGTAGATTGCGCCGAGCGCCAGCAGTGTAGGAATGCCGGCAAAGAGCGTTACCAGAACGTCGCTTTTGCTAATACCAAGGATCTCGCCAAATAAAATCGCATACGCTTCGGTTGCGTATCCGGTGTAGAGGGACAGAAATAAAACGCCTAAGCCCAGGGTCCAGGCCAGCACTATCCCGATGGCGACATCCCGTCCGTACAGGCGGCGCCCGAGCGAACCCATGCCGATGCTTGCCACTGTTGAAAAAACAATCAGCCCGTAAAACGGGCTGACTCCAAGAACCACCGCACCCGTCGCGCCGGCAAAACCAATATGGGCAAGCGCGTGACCCGCAAAAGAAAGACCCCTGAGAACGACAAAATAGCCGACCACGCCGGCAACAATAGATACGATCGTTCCGGCCTCAAACGCGTTGCGCATGAAGTCATAATTAAATATCGACGGCAGATCTATGAGAAGATGCATCGCTTATGCCAAATGATCATTTATGTCAGATTTACGTCAAATCATTAATGGGGATGAGCCGATTCTTCCTCAAGGCCAACGACGAAAATCCGGCCCCGGCTGTCCTCGACGATTTCCACCGGCGCTTTGTAAAGATCAGACAGCCGTTCTGTGGTGATAATCTCGTCCGGCTTGCCGGTGGCGAATTTTCCCTTGGCGATATATGCCACCTGATCAAGGTGCGGCAGCAGCGGATTCACGTCGTGCGCCACCAGCACAACAGTAATTCCTTCATCATGCGCCAGCCTCGCCACGAACTGAACGACAGCGGCCTGATTGCGCAGGTCGAGGTTGCTTAAGGGTTCATCCAGCAAAAGCAGCCGCGGCCGGGCGATGAGAGCCTGTGCCAGAATCAGCCGTTGCTGCTCGCCTCCCGAGAGCAGGCCAACCTGCCTATCGGCATACGAGCCGGCCTCCACGGCATTGATCGCATCTTCAACGAGGGTTCTTTTTTTCTTTTGCGCCTCTCTGAAAAAGGGGATGCCCCAGTGATGGCCATCCACTCCGAGCCCCACCAGATCAGTTCCGCGCACCGCCAGCTCCGGCTGCAGCGTCTGTCGCTGTGGCACATAACCCACACGCCGGTTTCCCCGATGAGGTTGCTGGCCAAAAACTTCCGCGATTCCCCTGTCCAGGCTCTCAAGCCCCAATATCAGTCGCAGCAATGTGGTCTTGCCCGCGCCGTTCGGACCCAGCACCACCACAAAACTGCCTTCGTTGATCTCGACATTGGCATCGCTCCAGACCTCCCGGCCACCCAGCCACACGGCAGCATCTGCCAGACGGACGACGGCCTTTGATGACGCATCGTTCATCACCCGGCGCGCCTGCCACTTTCAAGCGCATTTTGCAGTTTGACAAGCTGCGAGTCCTGCCAGTCCTGAAACGTCGTGCCTGCGGGTGCCATCGTCTCGGAAATGCCAACGATTGGTATGCCACCACTTGCAGCCAGCTGTTTCAGATTTTCCGTAATGTTTGTCGATGTCTGTGTGTTATAGACAAGCACGCGAATCTGCTTCTGCCTGATCTGCCGTTGAAATTGCGCCACCGCGTTCGCCGGCGGTTCGTTGCCTTCCGAGATCGCCTGCATAAATGCCGACGGTGAAACCAGATCGAGATCAAGCGCCCCGGCCATATAGACAAAGATTGATTCCGTCGAGCCTACTTTTTGATTTGCAAAAAGAAACTTTATGTAATTAATGCGATCTTTATAAGACTTGAGCGAATGCTCAAAATCGCTCCTCAATGCCGTAAACCGTGCGGCTGCCGCCGGTTTCAGTTTTATGTAATCCGCAGTGATCCGGTCCGCAACTTCTGAAACATAGACCGGGTTGTACCAGAAATGAGGATTGTCCCCCTTGTGCTTTCCAAGAAGATCAGATACCATCAGCACCTTTCTTCCCGGCACCGGATTTGCATCCAGCAGCTTCTGCCCCCAAGTATCGTAGCCGGCCCCATTAAGGATCACATATCCGGCTGACGCGAACGCGCGGGCATTGTTTGTATTGCTTTCATACTCATGCGGATCAGTGTTTGGGTTGTTCTCGATGCTGGTCACCTTGACCAGGTTCCCCCCCAGCTGAGCCGCAATGCTGCCCCAGAAATTTTCACCGGCGACGACATTGATGGCGCCCTTTCCTGCCCCGGCGCCAGTCGCGCCGCACCCCTGAATGATTAAAGCAGCCAGAAAGATGAGGATTAATCCGGTTGCGGCAACAGCCCAGCCGCGGGAGTTGGGACGGGGTTCACAGCATTTCACGTCCATCAATGCTCCAAAATGTAAAATGACAGCAGGATGTCAACGGCAATGCTCGCATAGCCCGATAAACTCAACCATATGCGTTTTGACTTTGAATTTCCGCCTGTCCAGCATGTCTTCGATTCTGCTGATCCCTTCTGCACAATCAATGTCTTCCACAACACCGCATTTCTCGCAAACGGCATGGTGATGATGTGGAAATAACGAAAGCTCGAAACGATCATGGCGCTCACCAAACGTCAACCGGTTAACAATTCCCTGGTCCAGCAGAAAGCCAATCTCGCGATACACTGTGGTCTTATGAGGAATTAAACCGCTTTTTTGCAAGCGCCCTCTCAACTCGCCGGTTGACAGCGGCCGCTTGGCATTATCCAGTTCCCTGATGATCGCTTTTCTATTTACCGTCAGGCGAAAACCTTTTCTGATCAGATGATTTATTAAAAAGTCGTAATAGCTTTGGTTCATGATTTCAGCCTGATGCAACTAAGTTGCGTAATATTAATGCAACTTGGGTGCAATAGCAAGGATGAGAAGCGGGCATCTCATGTTTTTCATTGAATTTACCGATGAGTGAAACGTTAGTAAGAAAGTCCGGTTTAAGGGAGGAGATCTTGAAAAAAATTTTGTAATTCTGCCGGTTATCCTTTTAGCAGTATTCGCGACAATCGCGTTTGCTGCAGTGCCGCATTACTGGGGCTCATCTTCAGGTGCCCATGCCGCCACTCAGCAAGCGGCCCATCGTAAAGTTTCTGAAGATCATAAAGTTTCAAACTGTGAATATGATCACAAGCACGGCGGACGAAACTGTGACGACTAAACTGACGAACAGAGAGCAATAAATGCAAATTTGCCGGCGATCATCTCGCCGGCTTTTTTATGACCTGATTCTTTTTCCCGCCTGTTTCTAGCAGTTTTGTGGCTGGCTTGGTAAAATCTTACCTTCCGGCTTAGGGATGTTTAGGGATATTCAAAAACCAACGCCGAATATCCACATCAGTTTACGGCGCATTCGTCTAGTGGCCCAGGACGCCGCCCTCTCACGGCGGTAGCAGGGGTTCAAATCCCCTATGCGCTACCAATATTTTTCCTTCAATAATGCCTCGCACAGAGGCTTTTTTTTACGCCAAAATCTTAAGACCATAATAATGTTTGAACTTTTGTGCTCAATTTCGTTCCCAGAAAACTGGCAGCTTGCCTGATATAGAGGTTCTCTAATGAACGATAAATTCAAGATGATTATTTTGCAGAAATCAGGGAATGGATGAGGGGTCCACATGTTAATGGAAAGGATCGTCGTGTCTAAGGTAAGCACAAGTCTCAGTTTTGCCAGCGGGACAGAAGAAGCATTTATTTTTTACAGGAGTGTTTTCGGCGGTGAGTTTACGGGACTTATGCGATGGTCTGAAATGCCGGAAATGCCTGGGCAACCACCAATACGCGACGAAAACATAGACAAGATTATGCATATCGAACTGAAGATTCTGGGCGGACACACGTTGATGGGTGGAGACGCGCCCGAATCAATGCAGTCGAAAATGGTCGCTGGCAACAACGTCCAAATAACCCTGGAGCCAGACACTAAAGAGGAGGCAAACAGAATCTTCGCTGCCCTTTCAAAAGGCGGCACAGTCCAGATGCCGATGGCCGATATGTTTTGGGGCGGGTATTACGGAGCGCTTACTGACAAATTTGGCATAAACTGGATGATCAATGTAACTCCGCCGCGATAGGGAACAAATCGACCAGCTGGCAATTAATTTCAAGGAGGAGCATATGAGAGTCATTGTCTTGGTAAAAGCTAGCGAGGAGTCCGAATCGGGAAATATGCCTGACATGCAGAGTCTCATGGAGATGAGCAGCTACAACGAAGAGCTGGCAAAGGCGGGCATTATGCTCGAGGCTGACGGACTCTATCCCAGCTCCAAAGGCAAGCGTGTCCGCTTCCACGGCGATGAAACCAGTGTCATCGCCGGGCCGTTTCCGGAAACAACCGATCTGATCGCCGGCTACTGGATCTGGCGAGTGGAATCCATGACTGAAGCCGTCAACTGGCTAAAGAAGGCACCTTTCGGCCGCGGCGCGGAAGTAGAAATCCGCCCCATCGCAGACCTGGAGAATATGGGCGTTGAAATCACTCCGGAGATGCGCGCCCAGCAGGAGCGCGTGGCGGAACAGACCCGGAAGAACAGGGCAGCTTAGGCGGTGAACTTGGACCGGGTCAGACCCTTGCCGGACGGCCGAGTGGACTTCGACCTCCTGGCGGCGCTTGTCCGGGAGTGGGAAGACGGAAGCCATATAAAATCAATCCTCGATCCAGAATTAACCGCTGGGAAGGCTAATCAGTACTTGGAAGATAAATGGTCGTACGTTGAATTCTGATAAATCATTGCAATAGGAAGGGGCCATTATGCAGGTAATTAACAAATTTATGATGCTGCATATCGCGGTCAGCGACATGCAAAAAGCCAAAGAATTTTACGCGGACAAGCTTGGTTTGAAGGTTGCAACAGACTACCGCCAGGACGATGATAATTGGTGGGTTGCGCTTCAACTGCCTGAAGGTGGAGTTACCCTGACTCTTTCGACGCATCACGGACCTGTGCAGCCGGGCACTTTAACCCTATACTTTGCAACCTCAGATATTAACGCAGCCCACAAAGAGCTTGATAAAAAAGGCGTAAAAGTCAGCGAAATTGGTGACGACCTTCATGGACCAGGATCGGGCACGAAGTGGTTCAACTTTAAGGATCCTGAAGGTAATCTGATTCACATAGAACAGAATTAATTTATGGCAGACAAAACCGCTTCTCAGCAAATTGATGACATAATCCAGAAATCGAACGACTGGCGTGGTGTGAAACTGGCACGAATGCGTGCCCTAATTAAGGAAGCTGATCCGGCCGTAGTCGAAGAGGTTAAGTGGAAAAAGCCCTCTAAGCCTGAGGGGATTCCCGTCTGGTCTACCAGTTTTCCTTCAGCCGTATTAACTGGATTCAATGCAGACTATGAGCGGAGTTTCCCGAACCGCCGATCCACACAGGGGAGTCTTCACGGCCTACTAGCCCAGGTTCGTGCCAAGCGTTTCGTTGAAGAAACCGTTCCAGAGGACTCTCTGCGAGGCTATGACCGGCTGGGGCTTCGCCTTACTACCATCGGTCCAGGCATCGACCTCGACCGGTCCGCCGACGAGGCCGTTAAAGGTCGGCTCCACCAACTGGCCCGGCACCAGTTTGCCCTCGGCCCGAACTACCCCTGCGACACTGATCTCATAATATATCTTCGAGCTGTTGGGATTGCCCACCAGGACCCAGTTTCTGACGCCCGGTCCCTCGCCCTGGTCATACCAAGTCCAGTTATATCTCGTGGCGAGCCCTGCTCCAGGATCGCCTGGCGTTGCCTGGCGAGGCGAGCCGGCCACTTCCTCGAACGAAGGTCCCCAGATAACGCGCTGGAAGGCAATTGAGCGCTTCGGAGTTGTGTGGCCCGCGTCCAAATACGTTTTCACCTCTACCGGACCACCTATCCAACCGGTATATGCCGGAGCAATCATCTGGCCGGGAGCGACAGGGCCGCCCTGATCAACCATTTTTCCGCCGATCGTAACCGTATAATAGAGGCTGTCTGTATTATTGCTGCCGTCCGAGTTTGCCGTGGGGTTTCCGATCAGAATCCAGTTGCGGCCGCCGCCGTCGTCATACCAGGTCCAGAGGTAGTCGTTAGAAAGATCGCTATCGGGGATTCCGGGCACCTCATTAAAAGCGCCGCCGTTACCGGATATCACCCTTTGAGACGCCAGCACACTGACCGGGGATTTGCCATTGACCTTGTCGGACCAGGCCTGCACCCGGACCGGTCCGCCCATTAACCCGTTAAACACCGGAGCTGCCTCACCACCCGGCGCGAGTGTGCCGCTTTGGCGAGTAACTCCCGCAATTGAAATCTTGTAATAGACATTGGATGAACCAGGATTTTCAACGATGATCCAGTTTTTAAAGCCGGCGCTCGCCGAGTCATACCAGGCCCACCAGTAGTCACTGGAGAGATGGCTTGCCTGCGTTCCTGACACTTCCTCAAGCGAATTGCCAAACAGAATTCGCTGACTTACCACCGCTTTCGACCCCGTCAGCGAGGTCATCGTAACGGGACCGCCGGCGACACCAGGCAACATGCCGGCTATCGTCTCGCCGCCGGGAACGGTAACCGCTTGTCCAGAAGGGGTCGGAAAGCTTGGCCCGAACGCAGCCGGCATCGATTGAGGCTTTCCGCCGATTGTGAGGTTAAATTGCAGACTTCCGGCCTGTCCCGACGGACTCGATGCCAGCAGCCAGCTGCGCATAGCCACATCGTCGTACAAGGTCCAGCAGTATTTGACATTTGAAGACGCACCCTGTCCCGGGCTCTGACCCGTAGTCGGCGTGGCAGGCGGCGCCGTCGCCGTGGGCGGCGTGGAAGTCACCGGCGGTGCCCCGGTCTTTCCCGGCGGAGCAAATGAGCCGGCTCCGAACGACCAGAAGTAAACGACATCCAGGTTCTTGCTGGCGGCGTAGGGATGGAATCCATTGGCGAGGCTTCGCTGATAATCATAAGCCGCCAGACTGGAATCGCCGCCCGAATAGTCGAGTGTGTAGATCGGCAGCCCTCTGGCTTTCCATCCGGCGAGGTCATTTATCAACGAATTGCTGTCGGAGACGTTAACCGCCCGGTAAGGGTCATAAGTGCTGTTTACCTCCTCGTGCGCCTCAGCATCCAAATACTGCCAGAACTGACGTCCGTCGGGGCCGGTGTCTCCGAATATGTCGAGGCCGTTCTGGGCGATTATGATTTTGTCCGGATATTTGGCACGAAGCCGGTAGACAATATCTACGATACCGGCGCTGATATCAGGCCGCCCTGGAAACTGCTGAAAGAGCTCGATGTTGTCCAGATAGAGGCCCTCTACGCCCTTTGCGAACAGGCGCGGGGCCAGAGTGTTGACGACGAGGTCACGCCAACCAGGATTGCTTGCGTCCATCCAGTACTCGCCGGGCCAGCCCTGGTAAGACCCGATACTATAGGGCGCGCATTGATTCCAGTATGAACGAAACGTCTCGCACGACCCTATATTGAGATAGCTGACAACCGTCGAGCCCGATGATTTGAGGTTGGCGATATCGGCAGCCGAATAATTGTCCGCATCGAGATCGATGAGACTAAACTGCGAAAGTTTGTCCAGATTGCCGTTTCCATAATAGGAAACCCAGTCATAGGGCTTGTTCACAGCCGGCGATGCCGTTGCTTTAAAAAGGGAGACAAGTGATGCCGCGAAAAGAATTCCCAGAAAAACGAGGCCAAATTTTAGTACCTTACTTACAACCAAAAAAAGAAGTCCCTGTTTCAGCGGATGTAATTCCCGTTGCCCGTGGTAACCCTATAGGCCCGCCGGCGAAACGTCAAGCGAAATTCAGACTACATGAATAATTTAGAAGAATCTGCAGAGAATTCATTCGAATATCTTATTCCGCAATGTCAGGATCGGAAGTCGATGATACTAATTTACTGTTTGTCAAATATCGCGACATGCGGATCCTTCCGCCTTCAAATGGATTTATTGTCTGTTTGCGCAGCTTCCAGCATCGCCAACGTCGTCTGAATCCTGCTGACGCTTTCCTGGCGTCCGAGCACTGCCAGGGTCTCAAACATCCCCGGCGTCACCAGCTTGCCGCTAACGGCAATCCGCACTGGCTGCAGGAACTTGCCCAGCTTGATTTCCATCTCCGCGGCTGCCTGACGAAGCTCCTCTTCGATATGGCCAGCAGAAAAATCGGTCAAGCCGTTTAAAATGCCGGATACCGTGCGGAGGATCGCAGTTGAATTCGCATCGTGCTCCAACTTTCCCAAAGACTGGGCTTCGAATTTGATCGGCAAGAAAAAGAAATCAGTCAATCTGATGAAATCCGCGAGCGTCTTCATCTTTTCCTGGACCAGCGGGACCAGATCGGCTACACCCGGTTTCCCCTTCCGGCCGGGCAGGCCGGCCAGGCGCGAGGTTGGCAGAAAATTTACGATTCTCCCGGCAAGCTCGGCCGCCGGCATGTTCCTGATGTAATAACCATTCATCCAGGTCAGCTTGTCTTCATCGAATGCGGCGGCAGTGGTGCCCACGCGCTCAAGAGAGAATTTACCGGTAAGCTCAGCGATCGAAAACAGATTTGTATCGCTGTCAAAACTCCATCCCAGCAGCGCCAGATAATTGCAAAGCGCCTCCCGGACAAATCCCCTTGATCGGAATTCCTCGACGGAGACAGCTCCGTGCCGCTTTGAGAGCGGCGTCCGGTCCGCTCCGAGAATCAAAGGCAGGTGTGCGTAAACCGGTGGCTGAAATCCCAGTGCCTCCATCAGCAGCAGTTGCCGCGGCGTGTTGGAAAGATGATCATCGCCGCGGATCACGTGGGAAATCTTCATTGTCGCGTCATCGACAGAAACAGCGAAATTATACGTCGGCACCCCGCTGGACCGCATCAGAATATAGTCGCCAAGCTGCGCATTCTCGAATTTGACATCCCCCTTGATGACGTCCCTCACGACCGTCAACCCGGAGGCCGGCGTTTTCATCCGGAGCACAGGCTGGCGGCCCTCCTCCCGGAGGAGCCTGCCTTCTTCGGCTGAGAGGTTCCGGCAGCACCCCTGATAAACCACCGGCCGGCCCTGCGAGCGCGCCTGCCGCCGCTGTTCTTCCAGCTCCTCATGCGTGCAGTAACAATAATATGCCTTGCCTTCAGCAAGAAGCCGCTCGGCCGCGCTCCGGAACAGATCCAGCCTTTCCATCTGCCGGTAGGGACCGTAGATTCCGCCTGTTTCCGGCCCTTCATCCCAATCAAGCCCGAGCCAGCGCAAGCTGTTCATTATCTGGTTTATCGCCTGCTCTGTTGAACGCGACAGGTCGGTGTCCTCAATTCTGAGAATAAAAACGCCATCATGGCCGCGGGCGAACAACCAGTTATAAAGCGCGGTTCTAGCTCCGCCAATGTGCAAGTGGCCAGTGGGGCTCGGGGCAAACCTGACGCGAATTTGATTGTTATTGTTGAAATTCATTTAATTGATCCATACAACTGGATCGGAAGCTCCCGAAACTTGCCGTGCCGAGGAGCGAAGCCTGCCGGGTTCTGCTTTAAAAGCAGATCCCTCGCTTTGCCTGGGATGACAATCCTGCCTAACAGATTCTATTGTATGGCCAACATCTTTTTAAAATACCGGCCAGACAAAAAGAGCCCGGCGAACCGGGCTCTTTTGAATCATTTCCGGCTTTTGCTATAACCGGCAGGCCCCACGGTAGGTGCCGCCTCCCGATACCGGCGAAATCTGTACGACGGTGCCCGGATACGGAGCTTGAATGATTTGGCCGCCGCCGATGTAAATGGCGACATGCTCGATACCGCCGTCTCCATAGAAAACAAGGTCCCCCGCCGCCAGCTGACTATAACTGATGGGCGTTCCCGCTTCATACTGTGCGGCCGCCGAGTGTGGCAGGTATATACCAACTTGAGCGTAAACGTACATGACGAGGCCTGAGCAATCAAATCCAGCCGGAGAGGCTCCGCCCCAAACATAGGGAACGCCCAGGTATTGCATCGCGATGGCGACGACTCCGCCGGCGTTAGCCGGTGGCGGCGAAGACGAACCTCCTCCTCCCGACCCGCTGCTGCCGGAACTGCCGCTGTTGTTGCTTACAGCCGCGCTGGCCTCAAGCTGCTGCTGCTCCGTAGCCTGCTGGGCCGCTTGCTGGGCGGCTTCCTGCTGCTGCAACTGGGCGATGTTCATATGAATACTGTCAAGTTTTTGCTGCCTGTCAGTGATGCCCGCCTGGATGCTGTCTTTGTCCGTCGCCAGCTGGCTGACCAGAGACTGTTGCGAGCTTTCTTCATCCGACAGCCGCTTTTGCGCGTTCTCGATCTGGGACTTCAGCATTTTTATCTGCTCGACGTCGTTCCGGTCCTGCTCGCCAAGTTTTGACAGCATGTCATAGTTTGACAAAAAATCATTCAGGCTTTTTGTATCCATCAGAACATCAAGAATACCTGAGGAGCCATTCCGGTAAATCTCGCTGATTCGTTTGTCGAGCCTTTCCTGGGTCACTCCCAGAGTTGCCTGCGCCTGACTTAACCTGTTCTGGTTATCAGTGATGCTTGTCTTGATATTGCCCAGTTGAACGTTGGCATAGTTGTAACTCTCTACCTTTGCTTCTAGCTGCGAATTCATGGAGTCAATTTCCGCCTGAACTGATTGCGCTTGCGATTGCTGACTGGCAATGTCACTCGCTGGGTCTGCAAAGGCAAAAGCAACCATCGCTGTCAGGGGAACGAGGACTATCAGGGGTAGACAAGCAAAAAAGACTTTAAGTCTTTTAGGGATGCGCTTATGAGGGGTATTTACTTGCGGGGTATTACTTTTAACTGACGAAAATTGTGGCTTAAACCTGATTGTATTCGCCTCCTTAAGGACACTCCGGGTGCCGGTCAGTTGGCAATTAATCCGCACGAAAAACTTTGTGCACCATAGCAAGCGGAAACAGTGAAGTCAAATCATCAAGAAAAAAAATAACTAAAATCTTGCAAATTGCGGCATTTATATTAATAATTTGCCGGTGCCGCCTACGGATGACGCCCTTCCCCGCTTCGAACCGGCGACTCTGCTAACCGCCATTAAAATATTCCTTAAGCCCGGAGAAGATGGCACCGGCTTCCCGCCGGGCAAAGGTTTCAGAGCCGACCAGCGCAGTCATCTCTGAATCAGAAAGAAAGACAGGCTCGACCAGGATGGCGGTCATGGTGGTTTCCCGTAAAACGGCAAAATTGCGGCCGAGCGCCGGAATGGCGCTTACCCCCAGCTTCCCGGCCACACTTTCGACAATATGCTCGGCAAGCATCTTCCCCCTCTCGGAATAATAACCCTGCCGGCAAAAAAAATAGGCCGCCGCGCCCTGCGCCCGGGAGCCTGGCTCGTTGTTGTGATGGATGCTGATGAAAAGATCGGCGTTTTTTTGATTGGCCAGATCAGAGCGTTCGTAAAGACCGGTGAAATTATCCGCATCTCGCGTAAAGTAAACTTCCGAACCGGCCTCGGCCAGCGCCTCCCCCAGCAGCATCGCTACTCGCAGGTTCAGGTCCTTCTCGCAAAGGCCAGTGGCGGAGATTGCTCCCCGGTCGCTGCCGCCGTGTCCGGGATCAATCACAACGATCATCTCCGACAGCGACCGCCCGGCGGCGTAGCCACCGTTCCGGTCAGGTATTTTGGCGCCGCCGGAATGAGGCTCGCCGTCCTTGGTTACCCGGGCCATCACTCTCAGAACCGAATCGTCGACCATTCCATCCATGACCAGACCCGAGTTCTTCTGGAAATCCAGGACTGCTCTTTCCGTCATGTCCCCAAAGATGCCGTCTTCCGGGCCGGCGTTGAAGCCAAGACGGTTAAGCGACCGTTGCAATGTCAGGACATCAGCGCCACGAAACGGCGGTATCTTGAGATAAAGCAGCCGTTCTCCCGGCTCGTACCTGGCTTCCACCAGCTCCAGCCAGGTATTTTCCCCAACGATTCCATCCACCAGCAAGCCGCTGTTTTGCTGAAATCTTTTGACGGCTGACCCCGTATCGGCACCAAAGAGACCGTCTATTCCATCGGTGCCAACGTCGTAGCCGAGGCTGCTGAGCCGCGACTGCACGTCCAGAACCTCTTTGCCCCTATCGCCAAATTTTAAAGTTCTCAATTGGAATCGTCCGTATTCCCGGGAAGAAGAATCCCTCCAAACGCAAGCCGGTCGAAGTTCTTACAGGTTAAAGGTTGCCAGTCCCGGGTTCAACCGCGGTTTGTAGCCATGGAATTTTCAAGCCGCGGCCAGGTGAGACCGCTCCGGCGGCAGCTCGCTCCACCATTGACTTCGCAGCCCGGACTGCCGCGCCGAGCTCGAATTCGCCCGCCAGCAACCCGGCTAAAGCCGCCGAGAACAAACACCCGGTGCCGTGAAGTTCGCCGCTGCCGCGCCTGACACCTTCAATTACTTCTGTCCCGCTCTGTCCGGCCAGGACATCAACAGGGGTGCCTTCGAGATGGCCTCCGGTAACGCAGGCGGCGGCCGCTCCCATCTCTACCAGTTCTTCGGCGGCTGCCCTGGCTTGAGCCAGGGTCTTTACCGGGCGCCGGGTAAGCGCGGCGGCTTCCTTAAGGTTTGGGGTGATTACGCGGCAAAGAGGCAGCAGCCGCGCGGCGATAGCCGCAGCCAGATCAGCCTCCGCCAGCGGGGCGCCAGTCGTACTGGCAAGCACCGGATCGACCACGATGGGACCGGGAATGCGCTCCAGAGTCACTGCAACCGCCTCTACTATGAGGGCCGTCGCGAGCATCCCGGTCTTGACGGCCGCCGGTCTGAAGTCTTCCAAAAGTGTTTCCATCTGGCTGCTGACTTCCGCCGGATGCAGCGGAATAAAATCTTTTACCTCAAGGGTGTTTTGTGATGTTATGGC
>JACWAM010000038.1 GCA_014874265.1 Thermoleophilia bacterium
CGGAAATCCTGGCCCCCGGAACCAGCTCGTGCATGCGGTTGAGGCAGCGGAGGAACGTTGACTTCCCGCAGCCGGAAGGACCGATGATCGCGGTCACCTTGTTGGCCGGAATCTCGACCGTGATATTCTCGATTGCCTGCACGCCGCCACCAAAGGAGGCGCTCAGGTTATTTGTAGCTATATATCCTGCCATTTTCTAGCTCGCTCTCTTCATTTTTCTGCCAAAGAAAATTTTTGATCCAATACTTAAGAGTAACACCATCAGCACAAGCACCAGCGATCCGGCCCATGCCTGCTTGTGCCAGGCGTCGAATGGCGCGATCGCGTAAGTGTAGATCTGCACCGGCAGCGAAGCGATCGGCTTGTCAAGGCCGGTGGGCCAGGTGCGGCTGCCCAAAGCGGTGAACAGGAGCGGCGCCGTCTCACCGGCGACGCGGGCCGTTGCCAGCATGATGCCGGTGACGATGCCGCCGCCCGCCGTCTTGATCATTATGCTCGTGATCGTGCGCCAGCGGGGGATTCCCAGCGCCAGCGACGCTTCCCTCAGGGTGTCAGGCACCATCCGGAGCATGTCTTCCGTGGTGCGGGCGATGGTGGGCAGCATCAGGATGCCAAGGGCGACGCCGCCGGCAATAGCCGAGAATTGCTTAAAGGTCAAAACGAGCAGCGTGTAGACGAAGATGCCGACGATGATCGAGGGAACGCCGCTCAAGATATCTGACATCAGCCTGACGACCCAGCTTAAGCGCGGGCTGCGGTATTCCGCCAACTGAGTGCCGGCCAGCACGCCGAACGGCACCCCGATGACGGCCGCGATGCCAATCAGGATCAGCGAGCCGACAATGGCGTTGCCCATGCCGCCACCGCTCTCGCCGACGGGTTTTGGCAGGCTGGTAAAGAAGCTCAGGTTCAGGGCGCCGGCGCCCTGGTAAACGATATAAAACAGGATCAGCGCGAGCGGGACCATCACAATTACCGTCGAGAGCGCGCAGAGAGTTAAAGCAAGTTTGCTCCGGAAATTACGGCTGCGCCGCCGGCCGGCGCTCTGGCCGAATATTTCGCTGTCACGGCTGATTTCGACATCGGTTCCCCCGGCCGCGGGCTCGTGAGATGGAACCTCTGGCTTTGTCAACGGGGGCGACAGCCGTGGAGTTTTCTCCACCGCCCCGTATTCTTCTTCTCTTTGTATCCGGAGCCCCTCGCTCATGACGTTTCCTTCGCTCATGACCTGCTCTTGAATCTGGCCGCCCGGCTGCCGGTCTTCTGCACGAGCAGGCGGGCCGCCAGATTCAGCAGGAGCGTGATAAATAACAGGATGAGCGCCATCTCAATCAGAGCCGCCATATGCGGGCCTTCCGTAACTTCGGCGAACTCAGTGGCGATGACGCTGGCAATCGAATAAGCGGGTGCAAAGATGGAGGTGTTCAGCTGGCGGACGTTGCCGATCAGCATCGTCACTGCCATCGTCTCTCCCAGCGCCCGTCCGAGTCCCAGGATGATCGCGCCAACGATGCCCGGCCGCGCCAGCGGCAAGAAGGACATTCTCACGGTTTCCCAGGGCGTCGCACCCAGCGCCTGCGCCGCCTCTTTCTGGTCACGCGACACGTTCAACATTGCTTCCCGGGAGATAGCCGAGATCGTCGGGGTGATCATGATCGCCAGCACTACCGAAGCGGCAAACAGGCCAACGCCGAACGCCGGCCCCGCGAAAATAGGAATGCCGCCCAGGTACCTGATTAAAAAAGGCTCGACTGTCTTGTCCAGAAACGGCGCCAGAACGAAGATCCCCCAGAGGCCGTAAACGACGCTGGGGATCGCCGCCAGCAAATCAACCAGGATGCCCAGCGGAGATCGAAGCCAGCGAGGCGCAAACTGGCTGAGGAAGATGGCGATGCCCAGGCTGAGAGGCACCGACATCAGCAGCGCCAGCAGGGACGAGACGACAGTGCCGTAGATGTATGGCAGGCCGCCATAAATATTGTTGATTGGATCCCAGTCGCGGGAAATCAGAAATCTGAGGCCGAATTGCTCGATCGACGGCAGCGATTGCCGGACCAGCTCGTAAACCATCATCGCCATCAGGATGATGACGGTGAACGCGGCCAGGAAGACAAGGGCGGTAAAAATGGAATCGCCCAGCCGCCGCCGCAGGGGGTTGGCTCCCTGCATGCCAATGCCTCGCACCAGTGACTTCAAGTCAGATATAAAAACGCTCCCTTCGATGCGGCGACGGTGCCGCGCCGCTTTAATTCCAAAAGCTGAAAAACTTCAAAAACAACCCATCATGGCAACGGTAACAGATTCATCCTGGCGTAAGGTTACAGAGCCGTTAAAAAGTTGTTACAAAAATGTGAATAAACGGATGCTGGATGCTGGAAAAACCCGTAACAGCGGATGCTGAAACTGGATAAACCCTAAAAAAAGAAGCGTATTTGGATACTGAAGCTGGATAAATTTGGTTAATTCAGTATCGAGTGTCCAGAATCCGGAAACTGCGTAACCTTGTCACAAAAAAGAAACAAAAATTTATCCTGCTTTTAACACTAAAGGCGGCAGGAAATTGCTAGCATATCATTGACCTTAAAAAAGGAAAGAAGAAAGGAGGGGTGATATGGAGACGGTGTATCAGCAATTGCCGAAGAGCGCCTTCACCTCTGGCAGGCTGGAGATTCTCTGCTGTCTGATTTCCCGCCAGGATCTGCCGGTATCATTGGCGGAGATCTGCAAAGCGACCGGGTTGTCGTTGGAGCATGTTGAGACTGATCTTGACGAGCTGGAAGGACCGGTTGGCGGCCATACTGATAATGACGCCGGCGCTTATATCCACCGGGCCCGCTGCAGCAGCCAAGCCGTGTTTATCAGCTAGATAGTCAGCTAGTCAGGTTGAGGTCGCGAACGTCCCCGTTCCCGGGGGGCGTTCGCGCCGGGACGGGACGGTACGGGCGCTTCAGTCTTCTCCCCGCTTCGATAGCGCCGTCGCCAGCTTTGGCCAGTTGTAGTCCAGCAGGTTGATCATCTGGGCGCGGATGAGCCCGATTGCCCCGGCGACATCTTCCTCATTGATCCTGTAGAAGGAGAAAACGGCGGCGAAGGCGCGGTCGGTGTACCGCGGCAGGGGAATCATGACATCGTCCAGGCGCGTATAATACGGATCTTCGCCGGGCGCGCACTGCTTGCCAAAGACGTTGAACTGGCGGCAGCCCATCGGCCGCAGAGGATGAATCTGGCACTGGGCGTCCAGCAGGAAGGGGCAGTGCGAATCCGGTCCGTGGGCGGCGAAACGCCGCTTCAGTCTCGACCGCTGCTCTTTTGATACCTTCTCTGAAATGTACCAGTAAATGCCCATCAGCTCATGCGGGAAGAGGGGCACATCTTTTTGGTGCTGGCAGCAGTTGCCACAGCCCTTGCGGCAGGCCAGCCGCTGGCCGCTGCTTTCCTGCCTGTCCCTTATCTCAACCGCGACCCCCTCATCTACGATGGCATAGGAATCGAGCAGCGCCGGCAGCCAGGGCAGCCGTTTCTCATCGGCTGGGAAATGCAACCGGCTCGGGAGGGGCTCAATGGGGCCCGTCGACGCGCCTTCACTGCCGCCGGGCGCCTTTTTTTGATGATGCTTTGCCAAACCATTCATATTATGGCAAAAAACCTTTCTGTCTCGAAATACCCGCGTCGCCTCCGTTTTGATAGCCACCCGCCAGGGAGTGAAACCGTAATCCGCAGATTTCGCCGGTCATCCGGCGCCGTTAACTTTTTTTTCACAAATTTTTTACCAGTTTGTAACCTATGGATTTTTTCGTTCTGCTAGCCTAGGCCTGTCAAAAGAATTTCAAGTCAAGATTTAGGAGGATTGATCGGTTTGAAAAACAAGGCAGTGATAAAAATCGTGGCGCTGGCGGCGGCCATTATGGTGGTTGCGGGGATAATCGCCGTCGCGGCCGGCTGCGGTAGCAACAGCGGCACCACCAGCACCGGCGGCTCCGCTGCCGGGAGCGACAACGCCAGCCTCACCGGCGCGGGCTCAACGTTTGCCTATCCTATTTATACGAAGTGGTTTGATGAGTACAGCAAGGTTCAGCCAAACGTAACCATGAACTACCAGTCGATCGGCAGCGGCGCCGGCATCCAGCAGTTTACGGCGCAGACGGTTGACTGGGGCGCATCCGACGCGCCGATGACCGACGCCCAGCTGGCCAAGGCCCCGCGGACAGTTCTGCATATCCCGACGGTAGCCGGCGCCGTGGCTATCACTTATAATGTCAAGGGCGTCCCCAACAATCTGAAGCTGACCGGCCAGACGCTGGCCGACATCTACCTCGGCAAGATCAAGAACTGGAACGATCCCGCCCTCAAGGCGGATAATCCGGGTGTCAACTTTCCCAACGAGCCGATTACCGTGGTGCACCGCTCTGATGGCAGCGGCACGACCAATATCTATACCAGTTATCTGTCAGCTGTCAGTCCTGACTGGAGCAGCAAGGTCGGCCACAGCACCGATGTCAAATGGCCTGTCGGCCTTGGTGGCAAGGGCAGCGAGGGCGTTACCGCCCAGGTGAAGCAGTCCGATGGGTCTATCGGATACGTGGAGCTGTCGTACGCCAAGCAGAACAATCTGCCCGTGGCGCTGATGAAGAACAAGGATGGCAACTTTGTCTCGCCGACGCTGGACAACACCAACGCGGCAATCCAGACCGCGGTGGCCAACATGCCGGCCGACTTCCGGGCCGGATCCGTCGGTGATCCTCCTGGCGTCAACGCCTATCCAATCTCCGGATTCACTTACATCCTGGTCTATCAGGATCAGACAGACCAGGCCAAAGGCAAGGCGCTGGTTGACTTCCTCTGGTGGGGGATTCACCAGGGTCAGCAGTATGCGGCTTCGCTTGATTTTGTCTCCCAGCCGCCCTCGATGGTGACCAAGGTCGAAGCCCAGATTCGGAAGATCACCTACCACGGCAAAAGCCTGGCGCCGTCTTCATAGGCAACAAACTAGGGCACATGGCGCACCAAGTTGATACGTTACGGGCCCGCCATATCGGCGGGCCCGGTGCGGCTTTAGGAAATGACAGGCGCATCAGTCATGAAAGAATCATGAATGTCGCCGGGAAAACGGCCTCCGTGCTCGTGATCGAGGATGATGAGGTCATCTCCGACGCCATCATCCATAATTTGCGAAAGCGCGGATATAACTGCCGCTGGGCCCGCGACGGGCTGGAAGGGCTCCGCAAGATCAGGCAGGAAACGCCCGATTTAATCTTGCTTGACTTAATGCTGCCGGGCCTGGATGGTCTTAAGCTTTGTGAGCAGCTGCGGGGAGAGGGTTTTGATTTTCCCATCATTATCTGCAGCGCCAGAACTTCCGAATCGGATAAAGTCCAGGGCCTGTCCGCCGGCGCCGACGATTTCATCACCAAGCCTTTTGGCATGACCGAGCTGCTGGCGCGCGTCGAGGCAAATCTCCGCAGAATGCGGCAAACACCGCCAGCGCCGAAAAAAATCATTTCCCGCGGTTTGGTGATTGATCCGGACCGGCGCGAGGTTCTGATTGAGGGCGAGTCCCTGGTTCTGACTCCGAAAGAGTTCGCGGTGCTGCATTACATCGCCAGCTGTGCCCCCCGGACCACCACCCGGGAGGAGATCTACCGGACGGTCTGGGGATATGACTTCATCCCCGGCGACCGGGCGGTGGATGTTTTTGTCCGCCGCATCAGAAAGAAACTGGCAACAAAACTGACCGAGCCCATTTTGATAACCCAGTATGGGTTTGGTTATAAGGTCAAGTTAGCCGCTCCGGAACCGGCTGGGGATGAAAAATCAAACATCTGAGTTCCGGAACGGCGGAATGAATAAAAAAAGGTGATCAAATGACTTATCTCCAGGCAATCATCATGGGACTGGTTCAGGGGGTTACCGAGCTTTTCCCTCTTTCCAGTCTTGGCCATGAGGCGATGGTCCCGCATTTGCTGGGCTGGAATATCAGGGTACAGGACTCGTTCTTTCTCGCCTTCCTGGTGGCGACTCATTTTGCCACCGCGCTGGTGCTGTTCTTTTACTTTTTCCGGGACTGGAAACGGGTGATTTCGGGCCTGGTCCGCGCCGCTGGCGAAAGAAAGCTGGCAGCGGATAACATTTACGGTCGCCTGGGCATGCTGCTAATTATTGGAAC
>JACWAM010000039.1 GCA_014874265.1 Thermoleophilia bacterium
ACAATATCGTTGGCGTCAGCGGCATGTTTATCGGGCTGGTTCTCGGCGGCCTGCTGGCGGCGGTCAACTGGCGGCTGGTATTCCTCATTTCGGTGCCGGTCGGTCTGTTTGGCACCGTCTGGGCCTACCTTAAGCTCGAGGAAAGGGGAGTATCAAAACGGACGAGTATCGACTGGTGGGGGAATATTACCTTTGCCGCAGGACTGGTGGCTTTAATGGTGGCTGTCACTTACGGCATCCAGCCGTACGGGGGGCGGGCAACCGGATGGACCAGCCCGCTTGTGCTTTCATTGTTTGCGGTTGGCATCGTTTCCCTGACCGCTTTTGTGTTAATCGAGCTGAAGGAACGGGACCCAATGTTTCACCTGCCTCTGTTCAAGATCCGCGCTTTTACGTTTGGCACCCTCTCCACCTTCCTGGCGGCGGTGGCCCGGGGCGGGCTCATGTTCATGCTGATTATCTGGCTCCAGGGGATCTGGCTGCCGCAGCACGGGTTTAATTTCGACCAGACGCCTCTCTGGGCGGGGATCTACATGCTGCCCTTAACCGGCGGGATCCTCGTGGCCGGCCCGCTGTCCGGCTATCTTTCGGATCATTTCGGAGCGCGGCCGTTTGCATCCGGCGGCATGATCGGCGCCGCCATCAGCTTCATCCTCCTGCTGATGCTGCCGATTAATTTTCCTTATCTTCTGTTCGCGATCGTGCTCGCCGTCAATGGATTTTCCATGGGCCTGTTTGCCTCTCCTAACCGTGCGGCCGTGATGAACAGCCTGCCGGCGGCGCACCGCGGCGCCGGCGGCGGGATGAACCAGACATTTCAAAATTCGGCCCAGGTACTGTCGATCGGGATCTTTTTCACTTTGATGATCGCGGGGCTTTCCTCAACCCTGCCGCGGGCGGTCAGCAGCGGCCTGAAGGCCCAGGGCGTGCCTGCTGCCGTGGCCGACCACGCGGCGCATCTGCCACCGGTATCAATCCTGTTTGCGGCGTTTCTGGGATACAATCCGGTGCAGCATCTCCTCGGACCGCAGGTGCTGGGGCTGGTCAGCGCCCGGAGCCGCGCCATGCTGACGGGCCGGTCATTCTTTCCCGGCCTCATCTCGGCGCCGTTTGACTCCGGACTTCACAAGGCGTTTATCTTTGCGATCACGGCATGCCTGATCGCGGCTGCTGCTTCGCTCATGCGCGGCGGGCGCTATCATTATGAGGGATGAGCGCAGGATTGCCGGGAGGCGGGAATAATTCTTCTTTATGTCAACATGGTTATAATAGAATGGCAAACATTATTTGCGGGGGACTGCAGATCCAGCCATACCAGGCCGAAGGGCAAGCAGGACGGTGGCGGCAGGTGTTGAACCAAAAAAAGGATGGAGATAGAATCATCCGGAGTCGGGTAAGGGAGTATTGTTGAGTGAGTCCACAGCCAAGCCGATCGGCACCGAGCCGGCAGCCCCGCCGGCGTCCGGCTTTGTCCACCTGCATGTTCACAGCGAATATTCCGCCCTCGACGGCGCTTGCCGCATCTCTGCCGCCGGCAAGAAGAACGGGCCGCTAACCCTGGTGCAGCAATGCCAGCAACTGGGCATGGATGCGGTGGCCGTCACCGATCACGGAGTGCTGTCCGGCGCCATCGAGTTTTACCGGGAAGCCAGAGCCCGGGGGGTCAAGCCGATCATCGGCCTGGAAGCCTATCTCGTTGATAACCGCATGGAAAAGTCACATATGAAGGAAAAGCGGTTCCATCTGACGCTGCTGGCGGAGAACAACGAAGGCTATCACAACCTGATGCAGATCTCATCGATTGGATTTCTTGAGGGTTATTACTACAAGCCCCGCGTTGATTTCAAGGTGCTTGGGGATCACTCGGGTGGCGTCATCTGCCTGACCGGCTGCCTGAATAGCCGCGTATGTCATTTCCTCTACAGCGGCGATATGGACTCGGCCCGCCGCGAGCTTGAGGAACTATTTGCTATCTTTGGCAAGGAAAATGTGTATGTCGAGATCCAGTACCAGGGGCTGCCCGAGCAGGAAAAGGTCAATCCTCTCCTGATCCGGCTGGCGCGCGAGGCGGGTCGTCCGCTGGTCGCCACCAACGACGTTCACTACCTAAGGCGCGAAGACGCGGTCAATCATGACGCCCTGCTTTGCGTGCAGACGGGCAGCACATTGCTCGATGCCCACCGGCTCAAATTCCAGGGCGATGAATTTTATTTAAAGAGCGCCGCCGAGATGGCCGCCGCGCACCCGGAGATTCCGGAAGCGCTGGCAAGCACGGTCGAGATCGCCGGACGCTGCAACGTTGACCTCGAGTTTGGCAGGCTCAAGCTGCCCGTGTACGAAACACCCGGGGGAACCGGACAGGACGAATATCTGCGCGGCCTGTGCGAGGAAGGCTTTGCCCGGCGGTGCGGGGCCGCGGCGCCCGCGGCTGCCCGCGAGCGTCTGGAGTTTGAACTGAAAACCATTGAAGAGATGGGATTTGCCTCTTATTTCCTCATCGTCTGGGATTTTGTCAAGTACGCCAAGGACAGCGGCATCGCCGTGGGGCCGGGCCGCGGCTCGGCTGCCGGCAGCCTGGCGGCTTACTGCCTCGGCATCACGGACGTCGATCCGCTGAAATATGACCTGCTGTTTGAGCGGTTCCTCAACCCCAGCCGCCGCTCCATGCCTGACATCGACATTGATTTCTCTCCGGAAGACCGGGACAAGGTGCTGGCTTATGTCACGGAGCGCTACGGCCGCCAGAACGTGGCCCAAATCATCACCTTCGGCACGTTTGCCGCCCGCGGCGGCACCCGCGACGCCGGGCGCGTGCTGGGGGTGCCATACGGCGCGGTGGATCGGATCGCCAAGCTGATTCCCGAAGGTCCCGGTGTATCCTTTGCCAGCTGCCTGGCTCCCGGCCAGGATTTGCGCGCCGCCTGTGATGAGGACCCCCAGGCAAAACAGATTGTCGAACTGGGCATGTTTCTGGAAGGAATGGTCCGCCACGATGGCATTCATGCCGCCGGTGTGGTCATCTCCGACCAGCCGTTGACCCGGTACGTGCCGCTCCAGCAGAAGGGTGACGCGGAAGTGGTGACGCAGTTTGCCATGGAAGAGATAGAATCCCTGGGACTGCTGAAGATGGATTTTCTGGGACTGCGCAACCTGGACATCATCAAGGACGCGCTCCGGATGATCAGGGAGAATCATGGCGTCGATCTCGACATCAGCGCCATTCCCCTGGACGATGAGAAAACTTACCGGATGCTCCGGCAGTGTCAGAGCGACGCCGTCTTCCAGTTTGAGAGTCCGGGGATGAAGGAAACCCTCAGGCAGGTGGGACCGACGTGCTTTGAGGACCTGGTGGCCATCGTGGCGTTGTACCGGCCCGGACCCATGCAGAATATCCCCCAGTTTGTCCGGAACAAGAAGAATCCGGAATCGATCAAATACGATGACCCGCGGCTGGAGCCGGTGCTGGAGTCAACTTACGGCGTCGCCATCTACCAGGAACAGCTGATGGAGATCTCCAAGCTCTTGGGCGGCTTCTCGCCCGCCGAGGCCGACGACCTCCGCAAGGCAATTGGCAAGAAAAAGCACGAGCTGATGGCCAGCCTCAAGGACAAGTTCATGGAAGGATGCCGCGCCAATCGGGTCTCAGCAAGCGTTGCCGCCAGGCTGTGGGGCATGATGGAAGCGGCCGGCGATTATTCATTTAACAAATCGCACGCCCTCGGCTACGCGCTGATCGCATATCAAACGGCGTACCTGAAGGCAAACTTCCCGCGCGAATACATGGCCGCGACTATTTCCAGCGTAATGTCAACTAAAGACAAAGTGCCGTTTTATGTCAATGTCTGCACCGAGCTGGGCATCGAGGTGCTGCCGCCAGACATCAATGAAAGCGGCAGCGGCTTTACCGTTGTCGATGGCCGGATCCGGTTTGGCCTTACGGCCGTAAAGAATGTCGGCGCCGCCGTGATTGCCTCGCTTACGTCGGCACGGAGTGGGAGGGGGCCGTTTAAATCCATTTATGATTTTTGCCGCCGCGTGGATTCCAGCGTTCTTAACAAGAAAGCCCTGGAAAGTTTGATAAAATGTGGAGCCCTTGATTCCACCGGCGCCACGCGGCGGGGTATGCTCAAGGTGATGGGACAGGCGCTTTCCATGGGATCGCAGAGCCAGCATGATTCGGTGCTAGGCCAAGCTTCGATCTTTGATCTGTGTGAAGCGGAGAGTACCCAAACGGCCGATCCGCAGGTGCCTGCCGAGGAATTTGCCGCGGATGTGCTGATGCGGCTGGAAAAGGAAACCCTGGGGTTGTACGTATCCAGCCATCCCCTTCGCGGCCTGGCGGGAGAGATATCTTCCCTCGGCGCCGTTACGACCACGGCGCTGAAGGATATCCGCGACCGTTCCCAGGTGACCATGGTCGGAATGGTCTCAAAAGTAAAGCGGCTTACCACCAAGAAAGGAGATCCGATGGCGTTTGCCACCGTGGAGGATCTGGAAGGCAGTGTCGAAACCGTAGTCTTCAGCGAGCTGTTTAAAAGATGCAAGGATCTGCTGGTCGAGGACAAGGTGATCGTGGTCAAGGGTAAAGTTGATCACAAAGATGAAGGTGACGTAAAGATCATCGCGGGCGAGATCACCGAGCTCTCGCCGCCTTCTGGCGCCGGCACCCTCTCCGGCGTTGAAGATGAAACCGGAGCGCGTCAGCTAACCCTGAAAATTGAAGCGAACCAGGTAAAACCGGAGCTTTTGGGGAGCATGAAAACCCTTTGCCAGAGCCATCCGGGAGGGGTCCCGGTCATCCTCAGCATGACGACCGACGACGGCGTCAAGAAGCTGAAGCTGGGCAGCGAGTTTAAGGTGGAGCCGCGGCATGAGCTAATTTCCGGGATGAAAGACCTGCTCGGATCGGACGGAGTGCAGCTGACAGCGGATGATAGGCATTAGATTTGTCTTTTGGATGAAAGTAAAAATCCATCATCTCAATGTCCGGAATCCGAAATCCGGTTCATCGTGGTTTTTCCATAAACAATTCGGGGCAAACTGGTATGATAGGCGGTAACTGGAAACGGATGCACGGTTGTGATAGCTTCCGTTCTTGATCAAATCTGACAGGGAGCAGCGTTGCCCACACCGCAGGAAGCATTAAGCGAGCTACTGGAGATGTCCGCGAGCGTCCGCCAGGCGGTGCTGGTTCACGGCGACGGCGAGGTTCTCGCCAGCACGTTTGTCAGCGGGGATGCCGAGCGAGCCATGGTTCAGGCGGGACGCGAGATGCTGCAACAGGCTCGGGAAGAGGCAAAGAAGATGGAACGAGCGGCGCTCACGCAGGTGTTTGTCGAGACAGGTTCCGGCTGCGTTTTTATCGCCGCCGGTGATAAGGATACCTGGCTGGCCGCCACTACTGGCACCGAGCCCACCGTGGGCCTGGTCCTCTACGATGTGGGTACGGCGCTTAAGACGGCTCTGGAAGGCGAGCCGGACGGAGACAATTATTCAAAGTAGGATTGTGATGGCGAAAGGCAGATTTTTCTTTACCGGTTTCCTGCTCTCGGCCGCATCGGCCCTGGGGGTTACTTACCTGCTGCGAAAGATGCGGCGCCGTCCGCGAGTGGAGCTTTATTTCGACGACGGCTCGATGCTCGCGATTGACAACAATAACTCTGATTTTTCCGTCAAGCTTACCGGTATCGCCGACGAGATGCTAAAAAAGGCTCTCTAGGCGGTTCCGGGACCGGATGCGTTTGCGTGCCCGGTTATTTAAAGCCGCCGCGGCGCGCCAGCCCCGCTTTGATGGTGGCGAGCAGCTTCCTGGCCCTGGCGGCGCCATCGGTTTGTCCGGTTCCCTCGTAACGGATCTCTTCCACCAGATGTGATAGCCGTTCGAACTCCGCGCCGTTCAGCCAGTCGCAGGCGCGGCGGGAGAACTGCCTTAAGGTTTCTTCCGGTCGCCGCTTCAGTCCCTGTTTATCCAGATGGACAGCCAGCTCCAGGTATTCCTTGAGGATTGGCTGGCGCCGGAAAACGGGGTCCAGCAGGGCAGCCTGCCGCCGCCGCCGGTGCTGCCGCCATAAAATCCGCCAGCCGCCGATAGTCAGGAGCACAGCCGCCGGAACGACAGCCCATGGCAGCGGCACGCTCCCGGCCGCGGCGGCGGCCGCGCCCAATCCGCCTCTGGCTTCCCGGATTGCTTTGCCGGCCGGTCCGCCGAGCGCGCTCCCCAGATATGAGACAGCGCGCATGAGCGGCAGGCTTGCGGTTCCCCCTTGATCGCTTGCAGGCGCGTCAAAGCCCGGAGTCGGGTCAAACGGCACCCACCCGGCGGCGCCGAAATACACTTCAACCCAGGCGTGCGCGTCGCTTTGGTGAATCTCCCAAAGCCCGGTAAACAGGTTGTAATTGCCGCCCGCGTAGCCTGTTACCAGCCTGGCCGGGACGCCAATGCTCCGGGCCATCACGACCATCGCGGAGGCAAAATGTTCGCAGTAGCCGGCATGTTGCTGAAACAGAAAATAAGCGACGGCGTCGGCGCCCTTTGCCGGAGGCGGGATGTTCAAGTCGTAGGTATAATTTTTTTTCAGGTATTTTTCAATGGCCGTAACCTGTCCGTAGCGGCTGTACTGGCCCTTGGTGATCTTCTGCGCCAGCCTCCGTACCATCAGCATGCCGCTGTCATCCGGAAGCTGCGTATATCTTGAATCTGGAATGGGATCAAAGGAGCGCGGATATTGTTCCAGTTTTGCCGCTGTATCAACCGGCTCTTCTGACATCACCGAATAGACCGTGCCGGGGGTCAACGGAAACGGGCTGCGGATACTGCCGTAATCGTCAACCTTGATACGATTTGCCGGAAAGTAAACCGACACCGGCCTCCAGCTGCTGAAAATAATGTTGGGCATATCTTCCTGAACGTAGAATGTCTGGACGCTGCTGCTGGCAGAAAGAACGGTTGATTCGGACAGCTGAGGATCGATCGGCGGCTGGTCCGAGCTGACGGTGCTGGATCTGGCGGAGCCCATCTCCCAACCCTTCCCGTTGTACTTGTCGAACACGATCCCCCGGTAATAATCATAATGGTCTGAGCGCACCTCCATGACGATGTCGTCCCCGAGGCGGCCCCGGGACCGGAGGTCGAGATACTGGTCAAGACCGTTGTAGGCAGCGGCTGAATTCTGTGGCGGTCGGTCAAACGGATAGCCGCCGCCGGCAGCCGGATTGATCACCCGGCCGGGGAAGTCTTCGTTGATCCAGTGCATCTGGGAAAGCTGCAGCGACTCAAGTTTCGCCATCGTTCCCTGCGGCAGCAGGAGGAACGCCGGCGCCGCCAGCGCCAGGCAGGCCGCCCAGAGGACGGCGCCGCAAGCGGCGGCGTGAACCGGCTTAACCGGGGCAGCTGTTTTAATCTGACCGGCCGCTTCTGACGCGTGTAGCAGGACAAGCGTAACCGCCGCAGCCAGAGTGAACGCCAGGAAGCCGGCTGCGTACGCCGTCCCGGTAGAAAGGGCCGCCCCGGCGGCGATCAGGATCAGGCCGCTGGCCAGCGAGAACTTGAGGTCTTTACGTGCGGGCAGGTCGAACGAATGCAGCGCCTGCAGCCACAATAGCAGGCTGATCAGCGGCAGTCTGGCGTCGAAAAGGTTTGCGATCAGCTCGCGGAAGAAGAGCAGGGCCAGGACGAGCACGGCTGCGGAGAGAATTATTTTGAGGAGAAGGTTCCGTCGCCGCCGGCGGCGCCAGCTGACAAGGAAACCTGCTGCTGTCAGCGCTGGCACCAGCAACGTGGTGGCGCTGCCGAAGTATCCCATCGCCAGCACCGTTATCTCCGCTGTCAGGATGCTGATGAGCACGCAAATCCGCAGGGCAATGCTGTCTTCCGGCTCCCTTTTGGGGTTGAGCCGCTGGTACCAGGCTACAAGCTTTCCAGGCATGGCAGAGCCTCACCGGCCGAGATGACGAGTACGAAGTGGCAGCCGGCGCCGGCCAGATTTGCCGCCAGGCGCTGAAGCGCGGAGCGTCCCATGAATCTCTCCGTCCGGCTGCCGGAGAAGCCGAGCCCGTTAATCATGATCACTACCGGTCGCGGGAAGCGCGGGGTGATGCCGCTTGCCCGCATCCCGTCATAGGCATGGTGACTGGTCAGGATGAAGACCGGCGTTGCCTCCGGCCAGGGCAGGGAGCAGCCGGAAAGATCCATCGGTTCGGACGCGGTGGCCCGAGCCTGGGCCAGCCAGGCCATGGCCGGATCCGGCGCGCAGTTAAGACCGCGGCTGGCAGCCTCGTTCAGGCTGCCGCCCAGGCCAAAGCGGCGCCGGCGCCGGGTCTCCCGCTCGACAAGCGAAGCGGTGATTATCACCGTCGTCTCAAAACTGCTGTTCTCCCCGGATCCGGTTTCGCCTTCGCGAAACAGGTCCAGGATGAACACCGGCGTGAATGCTGTCCGCCTGGCGTACTCAATCACGGCCAGCCTGCCTGATCTGGCGGTCGTGCGCCAGTGAATCTGGCGGTGGCTGTCTTCCGGGCGGTAATCCCGGACGCCGTGATAATCGCCCGATGGCGTTCTGGCCGCTGCGGCGCTGTCTGCTGTGGGCCGCCAGATGCCGCCACCGTCTGCCCAGTCGCTGCCGAGCGGCAGCCGGCGGGGATAGACCTCAAGGCGGCAATCTGTGAATAGATTCTGCCGCCGGCGGATGACGCCGATCGGCGCCGTACTTGAGACGAAAATCCGGCTCGCCCGGTAAATTCCGCGCTTGAGCCCGTCAAGAGCGGCCTCCGCGTCGCAATAACTTCTGGGGCCGAGATATGGAATCATCAGGCTGGAGGAGGTTCCCGCCAGGTTCAGATCCAGCCGCAGGAAGAAACACGGTAGCAGGGACCGGTTTTCCACCCGGATAATCGACAGCACGCCCTCGCCCTGGGTGGCCGGACCGGGGACGGTCTGGCTGAACTGAAGCTGTCTGCCATTCAGGCGTCCGAGGATGAATGCGGCCAGCGGCAACGCGATCAGGACCGCCACGACGACATAGAGCCAGCCGGAGCCGACGTTGAAGGCGATCAGGGTACAGCAGGGCCGCCGCCAGCAGCCAGAAGAATGTTTTTCGCGTCGGCACCGCGCCTCCGTGGCCGGCTTTAGACCGGCACCCGGCTGGAGCCGACGATGTCCATTATGATACGGGCCGCATCCGCGCTCCCGGAGGACTGAGTCCGCTTGGGGACGATCCGGTGCGCCAGCACCGGCACGGCGGCCCGCTGGACGTCGTCCGGAATGACGAAATCACGGCCGCCGGCAAGGGCCAGGCCCTGGCAGGTCCTCGCCAGCGCCACCGCGGCCCGGGGAGAAGCGCCCTGCTGAACAGCCGCATGGTTGCGCGTGGCCGCGATTATTCCGAGGGCGTAGCCCAGCACATTCTCCGCCACCTGGATCCTGCGGACGGCCGCCTGCAGCATCGAGATAGTGCTGGCATCGGCGACCGGTCCGAGCGATTCCAGCGGGTTGGCCAGCAGCTGGCTCCTTACCAGCTTGTGCTCGCTGTCAGCGTCGGGCAGGCCGATGGCAAGTGAGAGCATGAACCGGTCTGTCTGACCTTCCGGCAACGGAAAGGTCCCATGTATCTCGTATGGATTCTGGGTGGCGATAACAAAGAAAGGCGACGGCAGCGAGTGGCTGACGCGGTCGACCGTCACCTGGTTTTCTTCCATCGCTTCCAGCAGCGCCGACTGGGTGCGGGGGCTGGTGCGATTGATCTCATCGGCGAGTAAAATGTTGGCAAAGAGCGGACCGGGTGACCAGTAGAATTCCTCCTTCTTGGGCGAATAAATCATGCTGCCGGTAATATCAGACGGCAACAGATCCGGGGTAAACTGAATCCGGGAAAATGTCGCCTTGATTGACTTGGCGATACTTTTTGCCATAGTTGTCTTGCCCACTCCGGGGATATCCTCCAGGAGGACGTGCCCGCGGCTGATCAGCGCGACCAGCACCAGCTCGATCACATCATCCTTGCCGATGATCACCCGGCTTACGTTCTCTTTCAGCAGTTTGAAGCTGTGCCGGATGTCCACGGCCGCATCAGGGAAAATGGAGGCGGCGGTTTTCCCCGGCATTGTCTGGCGCGCAAAGTGGGAAACCTGACTGTCCTTTTTCATTAAATGCCCCAAAATGTAAATTGTGTCTGCGCGTGAATTTTCACGGTAATGGCGCCCGTCCCGTCCTTTCCAGTATCGACGGCGCGGCCGCGGGAATTTAGCGCCGCGGCGGGAATTGGCGTCTGGTCCGGCCGCTGCTTTCCTGTGGCTGCCGGCCTGTTACGTATGACAAGCAGGACGAAGCCCTTAGCGCATCAGGTGCCTGATGTTATAAGATTGACCGCACTGGCAAGAATACGAGGGACCGATCAGGGGAGTAAGCTTGCTCGTTGACGAGCAGACCATCGAGAAGGTTTTGACCGCCGCTCTGGAAAAAGGCGGCCAGTTCGCTGATTTTTACGCCGAACGGCGGCAAACCAACTCGCTCAGTCTGGAAGACGGCAAAGTGGAAAAAAGCTCAAGCGGACTGGACGCCGGCGCCTCCATCAGGGTGATTCAAGGCAAAAGCATCTCTTTTGTCTCCACGGACGCGCTCGACGAGAGGTCCTTGATCGAAGCCGCCAGGCTGGCGGGCGAAAGCGTCCGCGGCGGCGGTGCCACGGTCATCCCGCTGACTGCAGCGTCCGGTAGCTCTGTGCATCAGGTCAAGATTCCCCCGGCTGCTGTCGCCACCGCCGGGAAAGCCAGGTTGCTTATGGAGGCCGATGCCGCGGCCCGGGCGGAAGGCGCTGATGTGGTCCAGGCTTCCGTCGGCTTCAGCGACGAGACGAGCCAGATCGTCATCGCAAACTCCGGGGGAACGCTTGCCGCTGAGGAGCGCACCCGGGTCCGGCTGATCGCCCGGGTAGTGGCCGCCCGGGACGGCATGATGCAGACGGGATATGACAGTATTGGAGCTCACCGGGGCATGGAGCTCTTTTCCAGCGGCGACCCTGCCGGCCTCGGGAAAATTGCGGCCGTCAAGGCAATTACGATGCTTGATTCGCGCCCCTCGCCAAGCGGCAAGATGACAGTGGTGATGCACCGCGGGTTCGGCGGCGTGCTGTTTCACGAAGCCTCCGGACATGGCCTGGAGGCGGACGCGGTCGAAAAGGGCGCCAGCGTCTTTGCCGGCCGCATGGGGGAGAAAGTGGCTTCGGAAAAGGTTACCTTGATCGATGACGGCAGCATCCCGAATGAATGGGGCTCGAATGCTTTTGACGACGAGGGCGTGCCCACGGGGCGGACGGTCCTGATCGAGAAAGGGATTCTCAAGGGTCTGATGTATGACCGGCTGCGCGCCCTCAACGCTGGCGTCGTCTCCACGGGAAACGGACGTCGGCAATCATTCCGCCATCCGCCGATTCCCCGGATGACGAACACCCTGATCCTGGCGGGGACCGAGACTCCCGAAGAAATTATCCGGTCTACCGAGAAGGGATTTTACGCGAAGACGCTTTCCGGCGGCCAGGTTGAACCGGCTACCGGCGATTTCGTTTTTGGCGTCTCCGAGGGCTACCTAATCGAAAACGGCGAGGTGGCGTATCCGCTCAGGGGGGCCACCCTGATCGGCAACGGGCTGACAGCTTTGAATAATGTTGACATGATTGCCGATGACTTTGAGATGAATATCGGGGTTTGCGGCAAGGATGGTCAGGGAGTGCCGGTAGGAAGCGGCCAGCCAACGCTCAGGATACTGAACATGACCGTGGGAGGCACCGAAGTATGACAACCTTCCGAAACCGGAAACTGAAACCTGAAACCTGGAACCTGGAACCGGTTTTATGCTTGATATAGCCAAAAAAGCAATGGCGGCAGCCGCGGCCACCGGTGTTGATCAGGCCGAGGCATTTGCCATGCAGACGCGGTCGATGCGGATCAAGGTCTACCGGCAGGAGGTGGAAGAACTGGTCAGCTCAACCGGCAGCGGCGTCGGCGTCCGTGTATTTAAAGGCGGCGCCGTCGGATATGCCTACACTTCGGACCTTGCCGGCGACGGCCTTGAGGCGGCAGCCCGCGCCGCCGAGGCCACGATGGCGGTGACGGCGCCCGATGAGTTCGCGGGCCTGCCTCAGCCAGCGAAGGAATTCCCGGAACTGGATCTTTATTCTGGCAAGCTGCGGGAGACGCCCGTTTCCGACAAGGTTGCCTTTGCGGCCATGCTGGAGCAAACGGCGCTGGAGCGTGACAACCGGGTCTCGCAGGTGGAGGCGGCAACCTACGCCGAGGGTGAGGGTATCGTTGCCATCGCCAACTCGCTAGGCTTTGAGCGGCAATTCCGCGAAAGCACCTGTTATGCCTATCTCCAGGCAATCGCGGAGCAGGACGGTCATATGCAAACAGGGATCTCCTTCACCACAGGTCGTGAGTTGGAGCAACTTGCTGGCGTCGTCACCGGCCAGGAGGCCGCGGACCGCGCCGTCTCCCTGCTGGGAGCCAGGCAGTGTCCCACCATGAGTTGCCCGGTCGTGATGGATCCGTTTGTGACGGCCAGTGTTATTGGCGTGATCGGCGCCGCTCTTACGGGCGAGGCGGTGCAGAAGCAGCGCTCCATGTTCGCCGGCAAGGAAGGCGCTCCCGTCGCCGGCCCCGGCGTCAACCTGATCGATGACGGTCTCCATCCGGAGGGCCTGGCGACAGCTCCTTTTGACGGCGAAGGCGTACCGACTCAGCGGACGGAACTGGTTAAAGACGGCATTTTGCAGGGATTTCTTTATGACGCTTATTCCGGACGCAAAGAAGGAAAGGCGTCAACCGGAAATGGCTCTCGCGGGTCATACCGTTCCCAGCCGCACGTGGCCGCAACCAACCTGAGGCTGCTTCCAGGAACAGCCTCGCAGGCCGAGATTCTCGGGGAAGTGGAAGAGGGATTTTTTGTGATGGATGTAGCAGGAATCCATTCCGGAGTCAACATCATCTCCGGAGATTTTTCTGTGGGAGCTACCGGTAGGTTGATAAGAAATGGAGAATTGGCAGAGCCGGTGCGGGAAGTTACCATTGCCGGGAATCTGCTGAAAATGCTGGAATCTGTCAAAACCGTGGGAAATGACAACCGGTGGGTTCCGTTTGGCGGAAGCATCCATGCGCCCTCGCTGCTGCTCGCCGAAATGACCGTGAGCGGAAAGTGATGGTCGGGCCGAAATTGGCTTGTAAAGCGCAATTCCATTTGATAATGTCCATAACCGCCAGCTTCTAAAAACCTTAATACAGGAGGCATGGAAGTGGGAAAGTCTGAATTCGTAAGTGCAGTTGCCGATAAGGCAAATCTTAACAAGACGCAGGCCGCCGCTGCGGTGGACGCGTTCATCGACACGGTGACCGCGTCGCTGAAGAAAGGCGAAGAGGTTCAATTCACCGGCTTCGGCAAGTTCTCGGTGCAGAAGCGTAACGCGCGCGAAGGTATCAATCCGCAGACAAAGCAGAAGATCAAGATTCCCGCCAGCAAGGTTCCCAAGTTTAGCGCCGGCAGCCAGTTGAAACAGGCTGTAAAGTAAGAACCGTCCCGGCTGGTAATACGGCGTCTGTTTTCAGGCCGCGGAGGCGCGCTTCCGCGGCCTTCTCGCGCCCTGTTTCTCCTTTTCCGGGACCCGCCGCCGGTATTCTGTGTTAGAATCCACCACGTGAGTGACGACCTGTTGACATCATACCAGCTGGCGCCCTCGATCCTTTCGGCAAGTTTTGGCCAGCTTGCCAAGGAGATCAAGACTGTGATGGACGCCGGCGTCCGGGTGATTCATGTCGACGTCATGGACGGGCACTTTGTTCCCAACATCACCATTGGCCCCGTGGTGGTCAGATCGGTACGCGAACAGGTTCATGGCGCCGGCGGGGTCCTGGATGTTCATCTGATGATCGAGAATCCGGAACGTTACATCGATGCCTTTGCCGCCGCCGGATCCGACTGGATCAACGTCCATGCCGAAGCCTGCACACATTTAAACGCAGTGCTGGCCCAGATCCGCGCGGCCGGCTGCAAGGCCGGGGTCACCCTTAATCCCGCCACGCCGCTTGCAACCATCCAGGAAGTGACCGGGGACGTCGATTATGCCCTGATGATGACGGTAAATCCGGGATTTGGCGGGCAAGAATTCATCGCCTCGGTGCTTCCCAAGGTCAGGCGGGCGCGGACGCTGCTGCCGCCCCAGGTCGGGCTTCAGGTGGATGGAGGCATCGGCCCGGATACGATCGAGGCGGCGCTGGATACGGGAGCCAACCTGTTTGTGGCCGGCTCAGCAGTTTTCGGCGAGCCCGATCCGGCCCAGGCGGCCCGGGCGCTGATGGCCGCAATGGAGGCGCGACAAAAAGGGGCTAATGGATACTAGACATTGGATTTTCGATAATTCTAAAAATTAAACGCGCTCAAACGAAACTCACTCAATCCAAAGTCAAAGCCCAAGCCCAAGCCCAAGCCCAAGCCCAAGCCCAAGCCCAAGCCCAATATTCCAAAGCCGGTTTTGAAACCTCGGGTCCTATTTGTTATTATTTTCCCGTAAATAATTGAATAGCTGTCTTGCAGCGATATCTTCGGGGCGGGGTGGAAGTCCCCACCGGCGGTTATAGCCCGCGACCCTCTTCTAGAGGCTGACCAGGTGCGATCCCTGGGCCGACAGTTAAAGTCTGGATGGGAGGAGATATAAGCTCGAATGAGTTTGTACGCCCTGGGTATTGTGCTGCCCAGGGTTTTTTTAGTTCAAAGTGCAAAGTTTCAGGTTCAAAGTTGTAAAACCTCAAACTTTAAGCGGCGATCTTATTGACATTTATGATCATTTATATCACAAAAAAAACCGGAATCACTTGAGCGGGTTTGGTTTCCGGAATTGACATCAGCTTCATGCAGCGGGCTCTCAACCTGGCGGAGCTGGCCAGGGGCCGCACCAGTCCCAACCCGATCGTCGGCGCCGTTATCGTCAGGGACGGCGACGTCATTGGCGAGGGTTATCATGAGCGCGCCGGCGCCGACCACGCTGAAGTGGCGGCGATTAAAGCTGCCGGGGGAGACGTTAAGGATGCAACCGTCTATGTCACGCTGGAGCCGTGCTGTCACACCGGCCGGACCGGCCCCTGCACGAGCGCGCTGATCGAGGCGGGCGTCGCCAGGGTGATGGTGGCTTCCCTGGATCCGTCGGCGAAAGTCAACGGCAAGGGGGTCAAGCTGCTTGAATCAGCCGGCATCGAGGTGGAAATCCTGAACGGCGCCGTTGCCGCCCGGGCCCGCGCCCAGAACGAGGCGTTCCGTAAGCATGCGGTTACCGGGCTGCCGTTCGTCATCTTTAAAAGCGCCATGAGTCTGGATGGCAAGATAGCCACCAGCACCGGTGATTCTCGCTGGATTTCCGGTGAAGAGAGCCGGGCGCTCGTGCATGCGATGCGGGCGGAAGTCGACGCGATTGCCGTGGGCAGTGGCACCGCCGCCATTGACGACCCGATGCTGACCTGCCGCCTGCCGGGTGATTACAAGCAGCCGCTCCGGATTGTTTTTGATTCGGGCGCGGGCATGGATCCGGCCAGCAAGCTGGCAAAAACAGCGAAGGACGTCAAAACGCTGGTTTTCGTGGTTGAAGGAGCGTCCCCGGAGCGGACCCGGAGCCTGCGAAAGGCAGGCATCGATGTGATCGAAACCTCTGCTTCGGAGGGAAGGGTGGCCGTGGGCGAGGCTCTGACGCGGATGGGCTCGATGGATCCGCCGGTGATCAGTTTATTGCTGGAAGGCGGACCAACGCTGGCGGCCTCGTTTGTCGAAGCGGGAGTTATTGACAAAGTGATGTTTTTTGTTGCTCCCAAGATTATCGGTGGCCAGGCTGCCCGCACGCCGGTAGAAGGCCAGGGCTTCCGCCTGGTTGGCGAATCGATTCCGCTTTACCGGATGGGCTACGGGCAGATCGGGGAGGATATCCTCATTACTGCTTACACGGCGGAAGAAGAATGGTAATAAAAAAAGTTCAAGGTTCAAAGTTGCAGGTTTCCGGATCACGGATTAAAGCTGAAATATAAATCTGGCGATTTCACTTGTTGAAAAGAATTTGAATGATGAACAAATCATAATTTAGGTTAAATTTGAACTATAAACTTGGAACTTTGAACACTTGGTGATGATTTTATGTTCACGGGTATTGTTGAGGAACTGGGAAAGCTGGTAAGCCTGGAGATGGGCGCCGACAGCGGCGTTATCACCATCGAAGCCGCCGCGGTGCTGGAAGGCACCCGGCCCGGCGACTCCATCGCCGTCAACGGGGTCTGCCTGACTGCCCGCGCCTTCGGGTCGGGCACGTTCTCGGCCGACGTTATGCCGGAGACTCTCAGGAAAAGCAATCTGGGCAATTTAAAGAAGGGGGACAGGGTCAACCTGGAGCGGGCGATGACGCTGGGGGGACGCCTGGGAGGTCATTTGATGCTGGGTCACGTGGACGCCACCGGCAAAGTAGTCTCCATCCGTCCGGAAGGCACCGCGGTCGTATACACGATGTCAGCTCCGGAATCAGTGCGCCGTTATATCCTGCCTCAGGGATCGATCGGCGTTGACGGCATCAGCCTGACGGTAGCCCGCCTGCAGGGTGACAAGTTCAGCGTCTCGCTGATTCCCCACACTGTGAAGCTGACCACGCTTGGTTATAATGGAGTAGGATATGAGGTCAACCTGGAGGCTGATGTGATTGGAAAATATGTTGCCCGTATGCTCGCCGGCAGCATCCCTGGCGGCCATGGTGAGGGCGGGCTGACCATCGAGAAACTCGCCGAGGGAGGATTTTTATAAAACTTTTAACATTGAACTTTGAACTTGAATTAAAGATGGGAGAGTGAAGCAAGACATGACTGAAAACAATCCACAACAGGAAACCAGGGAATCGCCATTCAGCTCGATCGAGGAGGCTATTGCCGACATGCAGGCCGGCAGGATGGTGGTGGTGTGTGACGATGAGGACCGCGAGAACGAAGGCGATCTGACGCTGGCGGCCCAGTTTGCCACGCCGGAGGCGATCAATTTTATGGCCATGCATGGACGCGGCCTCATCTGTCTGGCGATGACGCCGGAAAAATGCGAGGAGCTGGGTCTACCCCAGATGGTCCAGAAGAACGAAGCGACCTTCAGCACGGCATTCACGGTCTCCATCGAAGCCCGCAACGGCGTCACCACCGGAATCTCGGCGGCCGACCGGGCTCACACCATCCAGACGGCGATCATGCCGGGTGCGACGCCGACCGATCTGGTGCAGCCGGGTCATGTATTTCCTCTCCGGGCCAAGCCAGGCGGCGTCCTGGAGCGGACCGGGCAGACGGAAGCGTCGGTAGACCTGGCCCGGCTGGCCGGGGTTGAGCCGGCCGGCGTTATCTGCGAGATCATGAACGAAGACGGCACCATGGCGCGCGTTCCCGACCTGGTCCCCTACTGCAAGAAACACGACCTGAAGATGGTCACCGTCGCTGATCTGATCAAGTACCGGCGCAAGACGGAAAAGTTCATCCGCCGGGCTGCCGAAGCGCGCCTCCCGACCAAATACGGAGATTTCCAAGCCATCGGTTATGAGAGCCTGCTGGACGGCGAAAACCATGTGGCTTTGGTCAAGGGCGATGTTAACGGCGCCGAGAACGTGCTGGTGCGGGTGCATTCCGAATGCCTGACCGGCGACGTTTTTCACTCAATGCGCTGCGACTGCGGCGAGCAGCTTGACCATGCCATGAGGATGATCCAGGAGGAGGGCATGGGCGTTCTTTTATACCTGTCCCAGGA